>NZ_CP045398.1 GCF_009363655.1 Roseovarius sp. THAF27 | reverse complement strand
TTCGATCTTGTTTCCCGTGGCAATGTTGGTGGTGAAGGTGGTGCCGCGCAGGCGCTGAAATGCATGTTCAAGGCGGTTGTAGCCCAAGTTATTCGTTGGCCGGTTGGTCGCGATGAGCAATTCACGAGCTGAGAAGCGGACGCGTTTTCCAATCTTCTCGCCCCGGTTCTTCATGTCCATCAGCTGGCTAATGCAGAAGATCAGGATGTCCTTGTCGAAGATCGTGGGCAGGCCCTTGCCCGAGGGAATGATCTCAAGCTTGCTGGTCCCGCTTTTGTACACCAGATGGCGCATGTCTGGCTTGGTGGCGAGAGAGAACAGAGGATGCTCCATCGAAGCCATGTCATCCTTCGCCACGACATCGGAAATATCGAGGATGAAGAAGTCTTTTTGAGGATGTCTATCAGGTAACAACGCCATGGAATCTTCATAGCGGATATTCGCACTATCAGGAACCAAAAATTCGCACTATCGGGAACCCTCAGGCGTTCGCACCTTTCGGAACCAAAATTCGCACCTTTCGGAACCCAGGTTCGCACCTTTCGGAACCCTGTGGATAGTTTCCTTATATGGTGACAGTAGGTTAGGGGTGATTTTCGGACCCGTAACATACTCCGTAGGTAACACTATTAACACTAGGGTCAGAGACCGTGGCTGGAACCTCGATCCCGTTCCCGGCTCGCACGGTCGGTAAGATCGCCTTCCCGTTCTGGCCGGGTTTCTTCCCGAACCGCGGGGGCTGTCAGGCCAAGGTTCATCTCGTGACGCTCCACCTCTGCCGGGGCTTCCTGCGGCCAGCAGGTCCGATCTTCGATCTGGGGAACATCAGGCCGCAGCATGTTCTTCACCGCAGCTTCCATCCTCGCCATGAACGCCCCGCACTTCGCCACCACTGCCGCTAAGTGCATCCGGTCGGACAGGCTGGGGAAGAGATCGCGCCCGGCCTCATACCGATCACCCATATTTTCCCGGAGTCCCACACCGCAACGATGAGCCGTGTCATAGATCCGTTCTGCCCCGGATCTGATTGCCTCGATGAAGGGCCAGGGATCGGTGCTGGCGTCTCCACCAACCCGATCCAGCGTCAGAGCGCCCCTGGGAGGCTCGTAGGAGCTTCCTTCGGCCCTGTGGCGGGTAATCTCCCCCTTGAGCGCCAGAAGGCCGCTCAGGGCCTCTGTCTGGCCCTCTGAGAGGTCTGTGTCCCTGATGGCGTCCCACAGGCCCTCAGAGGGCGCTCTGACGCTCTCACGGGCCTTGTCCATGACCGCACCATAGGTTTCCGGGGACAGGTGCTGGCGCTGCGTGATTTCCTTGCGGGTGCCGCGCACGATTTCGCTGTCCAGATTCGTGCGGCACCAGTCGGCCCAGGACGTCTGCAAGGCGGAGTATTCGTTCCGCTCGCCCGTGGCCTCCTTCAGCTCGCGCAGGGCCTTGTTGGTCGAGATCACCGGCTTGCCCCGGCTTTCCCGAACGGGGGAGACCAGAACATCGACCACGGCCCCGCCCTTCTCATCGAGATCGAGGCGTGTGGCGATCACCGATCCCTCGCCGCCCCAGCTCTCGGCCCATGCCTTCGCCTGGTCGAAGAGCTGGCGGTTATGCGGGTTGTCGGGGTCGTGCAGGTTGCCGGCCTTTTCCACCCATTCCGGCGAGACCACGCAGATGGCCTGCAAGCAGAGCGGCGAGCCTTTCCGTTCGCCGGCCCCCAGCTCGGACTTGTGGGCCTTGAAGGCGGCGAGATAGTCCCGGTCGTTCTCGGCCTTTGACCAGGCAAGACCGAAGCCGGGTTCCGCATCGTCCCGGACCCGGGCCTTGCCGGTCTCGTCGTGACGCTGCGCATGGAGGGACGCCCCGCGAAGCTGGGCGATACTGGTGAACTTGTTGACGCGGATCGCTGCCTTGAACATGGGACGGTGATAGCGGAGAGCGACAGAATTGTCATTTAAAATGACAACCCACTAGGCAATTCTCTTCGAGCCGCTCCGCTAATTGCCGTTGGGCCGGAGGCGCTGCGCCCTCCTGGACCTCCCGCCGGAAGCCGCCCAGGGGGCGGCTGCGCACCATCCCGCCCCTGCCATGTGGGGCCGGTCGGAATGGTGCGCGGAGCCAGCTCGGACCGGAGACCTCCGAATATCGGAGGGCCGGGCTGGCGGCGGAGATCACGTAAAACCATGCTTGAAAATGGATAATTACTATACCATATTTACGCATGAATTTTGAGTATGACCCCGCCAAAAGTGCCTCGAATCTGTCGAAGCATGGCATCGACTTCGATCAGGCACAGGCCCTTTGGGATGACCCGTGGATGCTCGAAGCGCCCGCCAAGACCGAGGATGAACCGCGCTTCATCTCGATTGGGAAGATTGAGGGCAAGCATTGGGCGGCCGTCTGGACACCGCGAGGTGATGCGGTGCGGATCATCTCGGTGCGCCGCGCCCGAAAAGAGGAGATCAGCTACTATGAAGGCAACTGAGTTCGACAAGAAATTCGACGCCGGTGAGGACGTGAGCGATGCAATCGACTGGTCCCAGGCGCGGCGCCCGAACGACCAACCCAAGCGCGTGAACGTGGATTTCCCGGCGTGGGTCGTGGAGGGCCTGGACAAGCAGGCTCGGCATCTGGGCGTGACGCGGCAATCGCTGATCAAGCTATGGATTGCCGAACGGCTCCAGTAGGTTCATCGAATTTAGCGATGAGTGCCTGCGGTCCGCCCCCTAATGACCGTTTTCAGCCCGATGTGCTTGATGCTGCGGAGGCTATCAACGGCAGCTTTTCACCGAGTAACCAACAGGTTAACCTAGAGACATCTTTTTTAGTTACAGCGAGGACGACATGAACCGATCAGATGCACTTTTCCCCTCACTCTTGCAGAGTAACAAAGTCAATCGTGCTCTTTGGTTTGCCATGTTGGCGATCACAGGGTCGATTGTGATTGCCATATCGGCCAAGGTTAAAGTTCCCATGTGGCCTGTCGATATGTCACTCCAAACGTTGGCGATCTTCACCATCGCCGCAGTGTTCGGTTTGAAGCTAGGGATGGCCACTATTCTTCTCTATCTGGCCGAAGGGGCAATGGGGCTTCCCGTGTTTCAAGGAACACCGGAGCGGGGCATCGGCATCGCATATATGATGGGTTCAACCGGAGGCTACCTGCTTGGCTTTGTAGCCATGACGGTAGTTACTGGATGGGCGGCTGATCGCGGATGGTGGAGAAGCCCCTTCAAGATCGGAGCAGCAATGCTTGTTGGTGAGGCAGTTCTGCTGATGCTGGGCACTCTCTGGCTAATGTATCTGTTCGGCTTTGCTCAAGGTATCGAGTATGGCATCGGGCCGTTCATTGTATCTGACATACTCAAGCTGGCGTTAGCCGCTGGGATTGTGTCAGTTCTCGGGAACGTCGTGCGATCAAGGCTGCGCTAACAAACCTGGTAAATGTAATTCTTTGAGCTTTGTCGATGTGTTCGGCAAAGCTGCCATTGGTCAGGATCGCTTCCAAGGCCACCAAGAGCTGCGCTTTGGGCTGTTGTCGGCCAGAAGCGCCGTCACGCGGGTTTCGGAGCTGTCCAGGCGCTTCCGTAGATCGTTGATCGTGTCGGCCATCTGATCCTTCTGGGCTTCCAGCCCGTTGGCTCGCTCGCGGGCGACTGCCAGTTCTTTTTCCAGCTCAACAACACGGTCTATGTGATTGCCCTCAGGGGTAAATTTTGCCTGTTGCGTATCGTTGCTTTGCATGTGTTGCGCATCGCGTTGCGCAACAGTGGGCGGAAAAATCCGGTGCAACTCTGACGGATCAATCTCGTATGAGCCGCCATCGCCCTTACTAGCTGATATCTTTCCGCTTTTGATTGCCCTCTGGATTGTTGTCTTGTTCTTTCCGGTGGCCTTTGCGGCCTCTGAGAGTGAATATTTCATGCCGTTGCGCCTCGTTGCTTTTGCCTGTTGCGCAACAGGGTATCGCGTTGCGCGGCGCAACGCCAAGGGAACCTGATCGAAGCAGGGCTAGACCCGGCTAACGCAAGCTATCCTGCTTCCCGCAATAGGCCACAAAAGCAGCGCCCGCGTTCTTCGGTGGGTTGCCCTTGGCTGCTTCGCTCTTGGCGAATGCCAGCCAGTCCGAACGCAGGGCGTAGTAGTCCCGGCCCTTCTCCCTGGCGATGGTTCTCGCCTTGTCCTCGGCCCACCCCGGAAGCCTGATCTCGGGCAAGAGTTCGTTCTGCGGTGAGCGCGGGCGAAAGATCACCAGGTCTTCGGCGGTCAGCTCCATGCGATAGAACGGCGTGTGATCGTCCTCGATGATCTGGCGGATGTTCAGTCGGAACTTCTTCAGAGGGGCATTGCTGCCGGTCTTTTCCTGAAGCTTGGCGAGGCCGATCTGCCATTTCGGCTGGCCCCCGCAATGCTTGCGGCCGATCTCATACAGGCGACGTTCCAACGGGCGGCGCAGGCGGAAATAGTCATTTGAGATCGTCACGACCTCGTTGGCCTCGATCGCACGCATTAGCCAGTCAGAGAGAACAATTTCGCAGTAGTCGAGGCGGAAACGTTCGTCCGCTGTGCGGACAAAACCGCCCTCGTCAATCAAGCCGAAGATGCGGGT
>NZ_CP045397.1 GCF_009363655.1 Roseovarius sp. THAF27 | reverse complement strand
TGATCAAGCCACCCCTGCACATCTTCGAAGCCTGTTGGATCAATCGAATAGCACCGTCTTGCACCTTTTCTGCGCACCTGTGCAAATCCGGCATCGCGCAAGATGCGAAGATGCTGTGACACTGCTGATTGTGAAATGCCAAATTCAGCTTCGATGACGTTGACGATTTCACCTGATGCGTGCTCTTTCTGGGCTATCAGCTCCAGCGTTCGTCGTCGTACGGGGTCTGACAGAACATCGAAAGCGTGCATCACTCTTCCCCGGTGTAGAAATTTGCGGTGCGAGCGGCAGTTTCCATCGCGATCTTCATGGGCGTGCCATCTTCAGCATGGGCCTTCCCCCATGCCTCCGCCCAGAAACGCAACCTGCTCTTGCCGTCTTCTCCTTCTGCCCATGCCTGACCCGCCACAATCACACTTTGGCCGTTCGTTTGCACATGGCCGTCCAGCCCCAGCATTGCCATTTCCCAGCCAACGCCTGTTGCGCCGGGGCCATATTTCTCCCAATGCGCTTCGCTTTCCTCGTCAGTCGGAAGTTCGTGTTCAAGCGTCAACAGCGCGCCGTCCTCCAAATCCTGGATCGTCGCAGTGACCCAACTCATGTTTCCGCCAAACTCCCAAGTGAGAGCCAAGGTATGCTGCGGATCGCAGGAGATTATGTCGCCGTCTGCGTTGCCCTCGATGGAAAACCGTCCACCGGGTTTGAAGTCGCCGAAGACATTACCGAACCAGCGTTCTATCCGCTGTTTATCGGTGATTGCAGTCCATAAGTCGGCCTGACTGGTCCGATAGGTGCGTGAGGCGCGAACCACGTGCGTGGGGTGACCCTCACGCTCACCTTTGCCGACCTCGCGAATGTCAGCACCAAACGCTCTTTCGAAATCCATGATCATAATCCTCAGACACGTTTATATTAGTCATGACTAATATCATCTTTCGCTAATATGATCAAGTTGATGCTCACCAGAGCCGACATTCGGTTATTCTGCAGCATTTTGCTCTTTGGGCTCAGAGTCAGATTTCGCCGCGCTCTGCATGAACGGCTGCTTTACTGAACCCGCAAGGGCATCGAGCGTTCCGATATTTGAGGTCTTCACGCTCGATGCCCTTGCTATCGGCGCACCTAGTTGCTGACGGAACTCACACGGTAGATATTTCATGAAGAAGGTCTGAAAAAACGAAAGGGGCGGACTAGCCACCCCTTCGCATCTATTTCCCACCTAAGGGAAGCGGTCACGGTTGCCCGCGCCGTATCTGGCTCCTTAGGTAGCATCCTGTGGCCACAGAGTCAAGATTTTCAGTATGGGAGATTCTTGAGCGCGCGCTCTTTAATGTGCTCGAAATCGGCTTCGGAAATGCGCGGGATCACTCGCCCAGGTGGACTTAGGCGGCTTACGGCCACCGTCATCAGGTGGTCACAGATCACCCACGCTTGTTTCGCCTGTAGCGGGGACTGCATAGGGTAAGCATGTGGGTTGTCAGGCTGCGACTTGGTAGAGAAAGGCAGCACTGTGACTTTGCCGTGAAGGGTCGTTTTCAGCGACATGATGAGCACGGGCCGTGTTTTCCAGAACTCGGGCAACTGGGCGTCGTCGGGTAGCTTGCACCAATACACCTGACGGATGCGCGGAGCACTCTTGACGGTTGGCGCAACGCGCGGCGGTGGGGTTTCTTCTGCCATTCTGTTCCGTCACCTTTTCCACGGCCAGCGCCAGCCGGGGCGTTGTGCCTCTTGCGGGGCAGGCAGCATCCGGCGCAAGTCCTCGATGTGCTTCCCCCTCTCTTCCGCCAGTGCCTCGGCCACGGCGGCGCGTTGTTCGGCCTCTGCCAACTGTGCTTTCAGCGTATTAACTTCACCGGGCAAGTGGGTGTTCTTGTTGGTAAAGTTATCTGGTTCATCTTGTCCACCTGTTTTCGCGCTTTCCGTCCGTGGCTGGTAAACTCTGGCAAGTTCTGCAGGATCAATTTGCCACTGGCCTTTCCCATCCTGAACACCAGAAACTTTGCCGGTTTTCAGTGCTTTTGTGAGTGTTGGGCGGGATACTTGGTAAATCTTTACCGCCTCACGGATGGAAACATTAGCCACGGTGAATACCCCTATTCGCTATCTTCAGTAGGATGGCCAAAGGCGGGCAAGCTTGGTTCTAGACCGGGAAAGGATGGCTGAGAAACGGGTGGTAAACCTTGACCGGCTGGAAGCTGAAGCTCACCGACACGGGGCAGGCGGTGCAACTCTTCCTTGGCCGCATCGAGAGCACCAGCGGGTTGTTCATCCTCGCTGACCAGAACCTCGGCTTGCAGGCGCGAATACCGGAGCTTGTCACGGCCTTCTGTCCACGCCACGCGGCTATTCAGAACATAGGCGTTTACCGTGCCACTTGCGCCAATCTGGACAACTTCGACCCAGTTCCCGGATTCCAGTATCTTGAGGGCGCGCTTCACTGTTGCAGGCGAGGAACCCATGAGTTTTGCGAGCACTTTGTGCGAGGCGACGATAGCGTTCTGTTCCCCGACATTCGCCACCAGGACATGCAGCAACGCCCCGGCAGCGGGCGACTTAACTGCCAGCCGACCCCACGCTTCATGCGCTGCGCGGTCGGTTTGGACGAAGTGTCCCCGCTGCTTCTTTGCCGGAAGCATTGCCCGTTCTCCCCCTAGCTCATCCATGACCTACCCCTAGCTCATCCATGTTCAAATATCAGTTAAATCTGCAGCATATCTTTATCTGGCTGCTCTAATTTCGACCATACTGACCCGTCAAATATCGGTCAAGCTTGTTCAAATTTCGAGCAGACCTAGGTCACAGCTATGAGCTAGGGGTAGGTCACAGCTGTGACCTACCTCCCCCCCTTAAGTCCTTGTTTTTATTGGCTCGAAATTTTCCGCCTTCTAATGATCTATAGGAGGGCAAAAAATCCACGCTCGTTCGATCGGTAGCGCTCGTCAGTAAGCTGGCGAACGATCGGGCGGGGGTGGAGTTTTTGACTGACACAGGCGACGGAGGAGCCTGTTTATCTGTCAGTGCGTTTTTCGCACCATTGCTGATGATGTTCGTTCATACCGCTGGCGAAACGCCAACCGGATGGGGTGGGTCTGGCAGGGAGGGGAAGGGTTATCCCCAATCTCGCCTTTCAACGCCTGTGGCAACGGTCGGATTGTGCTGAGAATGGGAAGGAGGTCGGTGGCTCCTCAGTTCTCCCCTTGCGGTACTTGCCTGATCCAGAAGGCGCAGAAGCTGGATCCGTTGTCCTGGTCCACGACCTGCCCACCGAACCACGATCTACCGCAGTTGTAGCGCACCAGATCATCGACCGAGAGGGCCGACTTGACCGTTTCCATCCCATAGGCCAGCAGAAGGCCCAGAACGGCCCCTGTGGCGAGCATGGAAGTCAGCCACACCCAGAACCCGCCAAAGTAGCGCCACGCCTGCCTGCGGGCCTCTCCGGCGGCCTGTGAAAGGCTTCTAGCCACTTCGAGGCTCTCGGCCCGGGTTTTCTCGATAGCCCCCTCAGCGGCGCTTGCAGCGGCTTTGCTGGTCTCTTCCCGGAGCACTGCCGCAACCCCCAGCAAACGCATCTCGACGGCTTTCTGGACTTCGGGGCCAACCTTGCGCATCCGATCCACGCCCTCGGCCAGCATTTCGTGCAGGGCTTCGGCTTCTTCCTTGTCCAGACTGGTGCGCTTCAGGCGTTCCATGTCCTGCCGGATCAGGGTGATTTCATCGACGAGCTGCTGGAAGGGATCTTTGACGCTCATGGACGTTCCGCCTTCGCAGCAACACCATCCAGTTCTTCCAGCAACCCGACCAGCTCTTTCTGATCAACTTCGCGGGTGACAGCCCGGCGCAGGAGGGCGGCGAGCGCACGGGCCTTTTCCGGGTCTTTCAGCGCGTTGGATATTGCCACTGATCCGACGATGATCTTGCGACGGGTTTCACTGGCCTTCTGGCGTTCTTTCAGACGGGCCAGTTTGGCCTGCGTCGCTGCAATTTGCTGATCAATACTCCGCGCCATTCCGACCTCCGCGCTCCTGACAATTGTTGATTTCTCGCAAAGGTTGAGGCAAGGTGCAAGACACGAAGTGCCCACTTATACAAACGCTTTGCGTTTGTGTGGGCGGGGGAGACTGCGTTTCCCCTCGACCCCTAAGCGAAGTGCGGCACAGAATGGCAATCTATCATCTCAGAGCTTCGATGATTTCCCGCAGTCAGGGCCGCAGCGCCACGGCGGCTATCGCCTATCGCGTGGCGGAGCGTATCGACGACCGCCGCACCGGGCTGACCTTCGATTACGCGGCGCGGGGCGGTGTCGATCACACCGAAACCCTTGCGCCTGAGCACGCCCCGGATTGGGTCTTCGACCGATCCGAGTTGTGGAACCGCGTCGAGGAAGCCGAGACCCGCAAGAACAGCCAGGTCGCCCGCGAGGTGCGCGTGGCCCTGCCTGCCGAGCTGACCCATGCGCAGCGGGTCGAGCTGGTCCGGGACTTCGCCCAGGAACAGTTCGTGGACCGTGGCATGATCGCGGATATCGCCCTGCACGCGCCAGGGCGCGATGGCGATGATCGCAATCACCATGCCCACATTCTGCTGACCACCCGCGAGATTGGCCCCGAGGGCTTCACCACCAAAAACCGCGACTGGAACAAGGTCGAGGTTCTGGAAGGCTGGCGCGAAGCCTGGGCGCGGGACAGCAACATCGCTCTTGAGCGCGCCGGCATCGAGGATCGCGTGGATCACCGGACCTTGGAGGCACAGCGGGACGAGGCGCTTGAGCTGGCATCGGCGGCGCGGGAGCGCGGCGACGAGGGTGCGGAGCTGGTGCAGACCGTGCGGGCCGTCGAGCTGGATCGCCCGCCGTTGCCCCAGCTTTCCCCTGGCGCGTGGCAGATGAAAGAACGCGGCATCGAGGTCGGCCGCGTCGGGGCCTGGCACGAGGCCAAGGCCCGCGCGGCTGAGGTGATGGAGGTCGCCCGCGAGCTGGCCAGTCATGTCCGCGATTGGCTCGACCGGGCGGCGGATCGCGTGTTGGATCGTCTCGGGCCGGAGCAGTCCGAACTGGCGCTTGCCGGGGGGCGTGAGGGCCGGGACCAGGAACCGGACCTCGCCACGCGGCTGCGCGAAGCGTGGGACGCCCGGAAAGAGGGTCGGGAGCAGCATGAGGCCGAGACCTCAGAACGGGAGGCCCCGGACGATCTGGCGTCGCGGTTGCGGGCCGCGGCTGCCGGGATTGACCGGGAGGCGTTCAGTGACCGGGTTTCTACGCTGCGCGAGGGTCGTGAGGCCGACGAACAGCACGTCGCGCAGGAGCAGGAGCGGCAGCGCACCAAGGAGCTGGAACAGGAGCAGGAGCGCGAAGTTCATGCCCGCCGCGACCGAGGGCATGATTACGGGTTGTAGACCTTCGCTGCGCTGCTCACGAACAACCGCTGTGCGGACTTAGCCGACCTTCACCATAGCGCTTCCAGTGACCGCTTTTGAGCCGACAACAACTACTTTGCCGTGCCGGAACGCTTGCCTCGCTCAATCTCGGTTGCAAGAGATTCCATCTTGGAGTCCCAATAGCGACGAAGC
>NZ_CP045396.1 GCF_009363655.1 Roseovarius sp. THAF27 | reverse complement strand
TTTCTTAGTTCAGACAATAATATTCAGGTTTCAGGGCGCTTCGACAGCGTAGCCAAGCTTGGTCAAAAAATCCATGCGCGACTGCTGGATCACACGAAAGTCTTCTGAGTTGGGCGAATACTTTTCGCGAACGACTTCATAGCGGGCTTTCTCGAATTTTTCGATATCGCCCTCTGGCCACGTAAGAAACTCAACTCCCGCTTCCTCAAGCTTCTTAACAATCTCGCCCTCTTCAAGACGTGACTGCACAAAGAAATCATCGCTTGCGGCCCGCAAAGAGTTGTCCACAATCTCTTTCAGGTCGTCAGGCAATGCGTTCCATGAATCCAGGTTCACAATCCAATCCGAAGCCCCGCCCATCGTGAATTTTGGGTTAATGACATATTTGGTAACTTCATGCCAACCAAAGCCGTAATGAACTGGTGTGGATACAAATTCGAACGCATCAATCGTTCCGCGTTGCATGCCGGTATAGATGTCTTCAGATGCCATGCTAACCGGAGAAACGCCAAATTTGGAAAGGGATTCAGCGGTCAAACCTGCAGTGCGAATTTTGAGACCTTTAAAATCTTCAAGAGACTCGATCTTCTTGTTGGACCAGATGTTTTCGCCAAGCAGTGTCGTAACGCCTAGGTAGTAAAAGTTGTTCCGCTCACCAACTGGCCGAAGCAATTCTTTACCGCCGCCGGAATAGAACCATTCTAATGCTTGCTGATCATAGAGGCCTGCGGGCCATTCGTTAATCCCCTGCAAGGCAGGTTCCTTACCACCGTAATAGAGTAAGAAAGTGTTGCCGAGATCTAGCGCACCAGCGCGCACAGCCTCTGTTACTTCTGGCGAAGCAACCACTTGCCCTGCTGGAAAGACCTGGATTTTCATACGCCCAGCAGAGGCTTTCTCGACCCGATTGGCGAAGTTTACGACGAGCGAGTTGTATTCTGACATCCCCGTGCTCGCGTAAGTCTGCATGCGCCATTCAACATCGGCTGCTGACGCCTGTAAGGGGCCAAAAGTCAACGCAGCTGCAAAGGCTGACAGCGCTATTGATTTCAACTTGGTTTTCATTTTTCTCTCCCTGTTTGATTTTAGTCTTATTTTGATATGACGCACAACGCGTCAGATCCTATCCTCCGATCGTTTGTTGAGTGACAAATTTTGTTGCCAAAAACTGGGCGACGGCCTCCGCTCCGCCTTCTGTACCCACTCCGGAATCTCCGATCCCACCAAAGGGAACCTCGGGCAAAGCCAATCCTAGATGATTGATGCTCACCATACCGGCCGCAATCCCCTTGCCCAGCTTTGCAACTGTCGCGGCACTTCCGGCGAAAGCATACGATGCTAGCCCGAATTCAAGACGGTTTGCTTCCTCCAGCGCTTCATCCAGAGTGTTGAATGGATTGATCAAAGCAACTGGACCAAACGGTTCTTCATTCATAATACGCGCAGCAATCGGGACATTTGTGAGAACTGTTGGTGCATAGAAGAACCCTTTGTTGGCGATACGATTTCCACCTGTGCAAAGCTTGGCGCCTAGTGACACTGCCTCATCCACCAACTCGGAAACTGAATCGACCCGCTTGCGATTGATAAGCGGCCCCATTTCTGTTGCGGGATCAAGCCCATCGCCAACGACCAACTCTGCGCATTGTTTGACAAACTTTTCAACAAAACGATCGAAGACCTTCTGTTGAACCAGGAAGCGCGTAGGCGACGTGCAGACCTGTCCGCCGTTCCGGAACTTTTGAAGCACCATGAATTTCACAGCAGCCTCGATATCGGCATCTTCAGCAACAATAACGGGTGCGTGGCCTCCGAGCTCCAGCGTCATGCGTTTCATATGGCTTGCAGCCATAGCCCCAATTTGCCGCCCGACCTGTGTCGATCCTGTAAAGCTGATTTTACGGATCACACGATGCGGTATCAGATGGCCAGAAATCATTGGTGGATCGCCATAAACCAAATTGATTGTATTCCCCGGCACGCCTGCGTCAACAAAGGCACGCACAAGTTCAGCAGGTGAGCCGGGCGTATCTTCCGGCCCCTTCAGCACAAAGGAACAACCCGCCGCCAAACCCGCTGCCAGCTTGCGCACACATTGATTGATGGGAAAATTCCACGGCGCAAATGCCGCTACTGGCCCGACTGGCTCGCGTAACGTGAGCTGAAGCACTTCGGCATTGCGCGCAGGAATAACCAACCCGTATGTCCGGCGCGCCTCTTCAGCGCTCCATTCTATGAATTCGGCACCGGCTAGAACTTCGGCCTTGGCCTGCGCCAATGGCTTCCCTTGCTCTAGCGTTAATATCCCGGCGATCATGTCAGCGCGCTCACGCAGAATAATCGCGGCATTTCGCAATATATTCGAGCGGGTATAAGCTGACATAGCCCCCCACTCCTCAAACCCAAGCTGCGCGGATTCCAGAGCGGCATCCAAATCACTTTTAGTTGCGACAGCTACTTTACCTATCATTTGTTCGGTAGCGGGATTCAAAACATCCAGGGCCAAACCTTCGCCGCCCGGACACCACTTGCCGCCAATAAAATGCTGAACCTCTGAATAGCTCATATTTTACAAATTCCCAATTGAGGTCGCTTCAACAACAGTTTATTTTTCTCACGCATATTTTGCACTCCAACTTAGACCATCTGATCGAATGGTAGGTCTATAGGACTGGTCTAAAAGGTGTGCTCCCATACAACTTCCAATCAGCTCGGCGATTACAGCATCAGTCTCAAATGGCCCTCGTCCGATCTTGACCACTCACTGATGACTTCATATCACAGCGAAAAGCTGACTAAGTTTGCAGGCTTTCACTACTTCTTGCAGCTGACAAACGAGTAAATATTAACCCTTGAGCAACTTTATGTTACCTATGCTGCTCGCTGACGATCTGGTTCGACCCCGAGATGCGCTGGGATGCCGTGCCGACAGGCAGGCGTGGCCGCCAGCAGACCTATAGCGATGCAGCGATCCAAACGTGCCTTACGATGAAGGTCCTGTTCGGCATGGCCCTTCGACAGACGACTGGGTTCGTGGAGAGCCTGTTGCGGCTGGTCGGTCTCGACTGGTCGGTGCCCGACTTCAGCACCCTCTCTCGCCGTCAGAAGACGCTGGCTGTAAACATCCCGTATCGCGGGTCCAAGGGGCCTGTGCACCTGCTGATCGATAGCACCGGGATCAAGGTCGAAGGCGAAGGGGAATGGAACGCTCGCAAACACGGCGGCCCGAAACGCCGGATATGGCGCAAGATCCACCTCGGCATCGACGAAGAAACGTTGGAGATCCGGGCCGTGGAGATCACCGGGAGCCATATCGGCGATGCACCGGTGCTGCCTGATCTGCTCAGCCAGATTCCGGAGGACCAAGAGATTGGCAGCGTTACGGCAGACGGCGCGTACGACACGCGCAAATGCCACAACGCCATCGCCGATCGCGGTGCTCATGCCATCATTCCACCCCGCAGGAACGCCAAGCCCTGGAAGGCGATCACAGCAGGAGCCATGGCCCGGAACGAAGCTCTGCGCGCAGCGAAATACCTTGGTCGGGCGCTCTGGCGAAGATGGAGCGGATACCATCGCCGAAGCCGCGTCGAGACAAAGATGCACTGTGTGAAGCTGCTGGGCCAGAGGCTCATGGCCCGGGACTTCGACCGCCAGGTCGCCGAGCTCCAGGTCCGTATCGCCGTCCTGAACGGCTACACCGCGCTTGGCATACCGGTCACAGAAGCCGTGGGATGAATCTGTCCGGGGAAAGGGGGACCTCGGCCATCAGCAGATTTGTGCAACAGAGTCTCTCCAACGTTTCTTCGTCGATGCCGAGGTGGATCTTGCGCCATATCCGGCGTTTCGGGCCGCCGTGTTTGCGAGCGTTCCATTCCCCTTCGCCTTCGACCTTGATCCCGGTGCTATCGATCAGCAGGTGCACAGGCCCCTTGGACCCGCGATACGGGATGTTTACAGCCAGCGTCTTCTGACGGCGAGAGAGGGTGCTGAAGTCGGGCACCGACCAGTCGAGACCGACCAGCCGCAACAGGCTCTCCACGAACCCAGTCGTCTGTCGAAGGGCCATGCCGAACAGGACCTTCATCGTAAGGCACGTTTGGATCGCTGCATCGCTATAGGTCTGCTGGCGGCCACGCCTGCCTGTCGGCACGGCATCCCAGCGCATCTCGGGGTCGAACCAGATCGTCAGCGAGCCCCGGCGCTTGAGCGCTTCATTATAGGCTGGCCAGTTCCTGGTCTTGTAAGTCGGGGGTGTCGGTCTGCTCATGCAGCCCAGCTACCATGCGGGATTCACGAGATGAATCCCTCACGGGATTTGTGCAACAGAGCCATGTCAGCAGGCAAAGCTTTATCCAAGGGCGTATTGATTTATTTGGCGAAATGCCCGGCGCGATCGGGCCAGTGCGCGCCTCACTCTAGGCGTTCAGCGATCCACATCTTGATAAGTGCCTGACGGGTGATGCCGAGCTTCTGGGCCTGCCTGTCCAGACCTGCGACAACCCAGGTCGGGAAATCCACGTTCACCCGCTTGGCCTCGACATTGAGGCGGCGCGCCTTTGTCCAATCGACATGGGCGGACATGTCTTCGCCCGCCGCAAACCGTTCGTCGAATTCAGTCGCTTTCATAGTGGTCAATCTCCTGTGTGCGAGCGCGGCGCACGGAGATGATCCGAACCCGGTCGCTACGGTATGTGTAGACAGCCGTCCAGTGTCTGGCCCCGATCATGCCAACCGCCAGAAAGCGTGGCTCATCCGTGACGTTGGCAGGGGCCTCGATCAGATAAGGATCATCCCAGAGGGCCTGGGCCTCATCAAAGTCGATCCCGTGCTTTTCACGGTTCGCGGCGCTTTTGTCGGGGTCATACTCAAACTTCATGAAGGGTAATATATGTTGAAAATGGTATAATTACTATACTTTTAAGCCGCCCTACAATGACGAGATTTACTCAGTTAAAAAGCAGCAACGCCGCCCGCATGTCCTAAGGACATGCGGGCGGCGTTGCTGGCCAGTCAAGAGGCTTGTGCGAGTCCATCACGCTATCATCTGAACATCACGAGCTGCTGGGGCTCGACCCAATAGCCGCGCCGACGCTTGGCGGCCTCCAGCGTAACCAGCGCCACGACGGCCTGGTCCTCGTCCGCGAACCAATCCATGCGGACCTGACCGCCCTGCCCTATCCGGCCCCATTCCCGCAGAAGCGTCCATTCTCCGAACAGGTTCGGCATCACGGCCATCCGGTAAAACCGGGCCATTTTCTGCGCAGGCTGGCGTTTCTCAAGGTAGGTCTGCATCAGAGATGATACTTGCGGGCGATTTCGAGGGCTTCGGCTTGTTCGGTGCCGATGTATTCCTTGGTGCTTTCAATGCTGGCATGGCCGAGCAGCAGCTGGGCCGCGCGCAGGTTGCCGGTCTGCTGGTAGATATGGGTCGGGAAGGTCCGGCGCAGCGAATGCAGGCCGTAGAGGCTGGGGTCGAGATGTGCCTTTTCCAGCCAGGAGCGGAATAGCCGCCAAAGCTGGCTTTCGCTGAGGTGGGTATTGGACCATCGTGCCCCCTGCCCCGTGAAGAGCCAGCCGTGCAGCGGCTTTTCAGAGGCGGTGAAATAGGCGCGCAGGCTGTCGCGCGTGTTTGAAGACAATCGCGCCTGGACCGGGCGTGCATTGCGGGCCTCGGTTTTCTTCTGCCGGATTTCGACGATCTCGCGCACCCCTGCTGGGGTCGCCACATCTGCCACCCGCAGCCGCACCAGATCGGAGCCCCGGAAGCTGGTATCGAGGGCGGTGTTGAACAGCGCCAGATCACGCAAGGCTTTTTCCTGGCGCAGGATCATCCGGATCAGGGAGACCTGGTCGGGGGTCAGCGGAGGCTTTTTGCCCACAACGCGGCCCTTGTTCCAGGTGGTCTCAACGGCAGCTTTCACAGGCAAATCCTTGCGAGGTTATAGCGATATAATACCCATAAACCTTGCATGATGGAAGCAGCATGTTGCGAGATGCTGCACTTTCCCTTTGTTTTGTTGGGTTTTCAGCTTGGGCACTGATGCAAGCTTTTATCATAAAGCTCGCATGAAGGGTCGCAGAGAAGAAAGTGGTTCGGACAGCGTTCGGGTTGCGTTCGTGGACGCTCATGATTGTGCCTAGGATAATCTTCCCATCAGCAACATGGAGTGATCTGATGGAAGTTATGGAACGAAATGCCGAGTATATCGCTGCCCAGTGTAAGTATCTTCGTAAGATGCTTGGGCTGACCCAAGAGAACCTTGCAGATGCTGCCGGGCTAACTGTCCGCACGATCCAAAAGGTGGAGAGCGGACGGCATGTGCCTGACGTTCAGACTTTGCGGAGTATTGCTCGCGGCATTGGGTTCGACGTGACTGTGTTCGCCAAGCCTACACCCGAGCAGGAGAAGCGTCAGCAAGAAGAGATTGAGCGTGCGCTGAAAAAAACTGCCCTCGTGCCCACATCGCCCATTAAGAAGGCGAATGACTTCTACTCCCGTAACCGTGAGTGGCACGCGCTCATGATTAATGCCGAGGCAGTGGAGGCGGACGACGCGCTCGAATTGACAGCGGCAATCTCAGAATGGATGAACGACCTTGACGGGATATGGGGGATCAGCACAGCCAGCCAGCGGCTGGGGTATGCGACCAGCATTTCCCAGTTGTGCCAGGAATTGGAAGGGCTTGGGTATCTCACCCACTTTGGCCATTTTCGTCAGCAGCACATGCGGGACAAAAATCTGGCCTGGGACGTGGCGTTGATCACTTTTTTGCCAAAGGCTGACCATGATGGGCACCGTTACGGCCTCGTCACCCTCGACGATCCCTGGGAGGTTCCCGAACAGGACCGTCCTAAACTGTGATCAACGCGTGGGGGCAGTCTGTCATTCAATTAGGCCACCCATGTCGCGCGACCTCTTTACTTGTACTTAATATTGTACATATAGAGGGAAGCAAAGGAGAGTTGACATGGATGTTATGACCTACTCAGACGCACGAGCTCAACTGAAGGGCGTCATGGATCGAGCGATCCACGACAAGCAGGAAGTTGTCGTGACGCGCAAGAAGGGCGAGTCCGTTGTGGTCGTGTCCTTGGACACTTGGAACGCCGTCAACGAGACGTTGCACCTCTTGTCCACACCGAAAAACGCATCCCGCTTGCGCGCGTCGATCGCGCAACTCGATGCTGGAACTGGCGAAGAGCGTGAGCTGACCGAGTGAAGCTGGTTTTTTCCGATCAGGCCTGGGAAGACTATCAATACTGGGTCAACACCAACGACAAGGTACGCGACCGGATCAACGATCTGATCAAGCAGTGCAAGCGGACCCCCTTCAAGGGAACCGGCAAGCCGGAACCTTTGAAGGGCGATTTGACCGGCTGGTGGTCACGGCGGATTTCTAAGGAAGATCGAATGGTCTACCGGGTCAGTGGAGCTGGCGATGGCCAAAGCCTAGAGATTGCGCAACTGCGGTTCCATTACTGAAAACCCTTAGGGTTGAAAGACTTAGATGTGATGTCGAACAGCTCAAAGCACTCCCGAATTTAACTCTAACTATGTCGTTAAAGTTAACTCTATAATTAATGTTAACGACATAGTTGACGTTAGAGTTAAACGAAGGCAATCTACCGCCATGTATGTAATCACCTTCGCAAACCCGAAAGGCGGCTCGGGGAAAACTACGTCCGCCATGCTCTTGGCTGAACAGATCGCTATTTCTGGCGGTCGCGTAGCGATTCTCGATCTGGACCCAAACGCCAACATCCTTGCATGGGCCCAGACGCGCGAAGCCGAGGGTAGAGACGTTCCTTTCACAGTTCATGCGCGACCGCAGGCCGAAGAGACGGTCGAGCTCATCGACAACCTATCCGACGAGGCTGACTATCTCATTATCGACCTTGAAGGGTCGAAGGATCAGATCGTCACTTTCGCGCTATCGCGGACAGATTTGTGCATCATCCCGCTCGATGGCTCGCCTATGGAAGCCCGGCAAGCCGCGCAAGCGGTTCGCTTGGTACAAACCACAGCAAACATGATCCGCGCGCAAATCAACTACGCTCTCTTGTTCACTCGCACCAACGCCGCGTTCCAGACCACGGATGAGCGCGACGTGCGGCAAGAAATGGAGCTCAACAACATCCCGACGCTACCCGTTCGGATCGCCAAGCGCGCGCCTTACACCCGCATCTTCCGGGACGGTGTGCTCTTGTCAGAGCTGCCTGACATCGTGACGCAAGAAATGCAGGGCAAAACCGCGTCTGTATCCGACAAGGCCATGAAGCAGGTGACCGGAGCCATCGAGAATGCCCGCGACTACGCACAAACCGTCATTGCAACCCTTACCAAGGAGCAAGTGGCATGATTGGGAAATACGGCTTCTCAGGCGGGATAGACCTGCCCAAGACAACACCAGCACCCAAGCCTCGGCCAAAGGTCGATGGCAGCTCATTAAGCGAGGCCGTCAGGGCCGGTGCCGATCTTGGCTTCGTCAACAGGGAGCCAACGACGCGCCTCAAACCTGGCCCCAAACGCAAAGAGCCGCAGGACAAAGTTTCGATACCTGGCCCGAAGCGCGTGGTGGATGATTTCCGGGCTTTTTGTTCAACGCGCGATCTTACCCTTTGGCAGGGCTTGGAGTTGTTGCTTGAAGAGCAGAAGGGTAGAAGCGGCTAAGGGTTGCCGCGTTTCTCAAAGATTTTCCGGCAGAACCCTAAGAATGCCCTGTCCGGGTTGGCCGGTGCATCGAGGCCACCGTCGGCCATCCATTCGCGCCATTCTTGCTCTAGCGTGTAGATATCCCATCCCGGCGCAACCTTACGGGCTTCCTGATAAACGTCAGGGCTCAAACGGATCGCCCCGGATGGAACCGCCAGAGCTTGCGGCTTTTCCGCGTGACGGTTTACAAATACGACCATGTTTTCGTCTAACCGGACTGAATAGTCCGGCATATGATTGTACGCCTCATCTTGAGCGACAATGTTGCCGACCAGCCGCTTAAACTCGCGAGAGGTCGAAGCCGATCCGCACTTGTCTTGCAAAGCAGAAAGACTGATTTTCCACTCTTTCTTCGAGCCACAGTGCTTGCGAGCGATCTCATAGATGCGCCGCTCTAATGGCTTACGCAGCCGGAAATAGTTCCGGTGGAGGGTCAAAACTTCATGCGCTTGGATCGCGTTGAACACCCAATCTGAGAGCTGCACCTCGATCTCCTGCATCCGACCATCGCGGGTTTCACGTACGATGCGAGCGCGGTCGATGATGCTGAAAATATCCAATTGCTCGACATCGCCGGTCACGATGTTCGTCTCAACCTGTGTCCCTTGCAGCCGGGCGAGGGCGCTTCGAAGGCCGCTATATCCACGCCCATCCGATGGCCGGTTCGTTGCTTTCAGAAGGTCGAACGCCTTCAGGCGAACGATTTTTGAAACCTTCTGACCTTTGTTGATAGCTGCCATAATTTGACTGATGCAGTAGATCAGCACATCGCGATCGTGGATCGTGGCCAGACCATCGGACGAAGGTTTCACTTCGAGATAGTTTCGCCCCGTCCCATCTTCGTATCGCCGCACTCGGTAATCTGGTTTTGTAGAAAGCGAGAAAATCGGATGCGCCATCGAAGCCATGTCGCCCTTGGGTGCGGCATCAAAGATATCGCATACAAAAAAGTCGCCTTGTTCCTGCCGATCTGGCAGCAAGGGAGAGCGGTCGCCGTCTTTCGTGATTTCACACACCATGACCTATGTTTCGTGATTTCACACACACGGTCAAGCCCTTTCGTGATTTCACACACATGCACAGAGCTTTCGTGTCTTTACACACGTTCTTTCGTGTCTTTACACACGCTTTATCGTGACTCTACACACAGGCCACTTCTAAAAGCCTAATGAATTCATAGGACTATGAACACTTATCCACAGCGTAACACATTATATAACACATATTTAACACTACAAAATTACTCCGCATTTCGCATGCAAGTTCCAAGCTAAGTAGTACGGACGAACACATCTAGAGAGCATGGAGCACCACGCAATTTCACACAGAAACCCGATCAACTGACGATTCTAGCTGCTCACCGTCGATAGAACACGCACGCATCGACACCCGTGGTTGTCGTGGTCCAGGATGCTCCAAGGACAGCGCATGTGGACGCGTTGCTGGCCAAGAAACGAGGAAGCGTCACCGTCAGCACCAGGGCCAAAACCAATGCACCCAGCCCAAACCAAGGCAGGCGGCTTTTGAGGCGATCTGCTTTCTGTTCCCGTTCGAACACCGCTCGATAGGCTGTGGACCTGTCATCTTCCGATTTGGCCAAGGCCCCGATGGTCTTGTCCGTCTGGACGCCAAGGCGTCTGACAATCTCTGTCATTGCGTCTGCGGTTGCGCCCAGATGGCTGTCGAAGGTCTGGCCCAGAAGATCCCCGTATTTTTTCGGATTGGTTTGGTCCCGTGCGGCGAAGGCTGCGATCCGCGCTTCTGTCGTGATCTTTATCTGCTTGTCCGCCACGGCGGTCAGATCGTCGATCCTGTCGGACATGCTGGCGACAGCCGTGGCCATGAGATCGAGCGTTTCGCGCAGATCATCGTCGGAGAGAGCAGGGAGGTCGGGTTGGTTTGGCATCGGGAGGCGTCCTTCGGATTACTGGTCCTGCGGGACGAACAGCCCCTTGAACTCGGGATCGGCGTAATAGCGCAGCTTTTGCGCGACGGCTGTGGCTTGCCCTTGGACGCGCAGGAGCTGGCGATCCGGTGGGAGCTGCATGATTTCATCGGGGGTCAGCAGATCACGGCCCGTGAGGTTATTTGAGAAGCTGGGGCCATCACCGGGCTTGAAGCTATCAGTCTGGAACCCGGCGGTTTCCTGGCCGATCATCTGGCTCAGCCACTTGGCCGTCTCGAAATCATTCACCCCGAAGACCTGCTGCACCCCGGCATTGGCAATGAAGGTGCCCGCGCGTTCGCCATAGAGGTCCTTGAGCTGGCTCATATCTTGCAGAATCGGCCAGAGTTGCAGCCCGTAGCCTGCCATCAGCCCCATGGCGCGTTCTACGGCCTCCAGACGGCCCAGGGCGGCAAACTCGTCCAAGAGGAACAACGTGGGCGTCTTGAGGCGCTGTGTGCCCCCCTGAGCGTCTGCGGGACCGCTCAGGGGCCTCACGGACGCCTCAGCGTCCCGCGCGATGTCCTGAAGGGCCTGAGACACCAGAAGGCGCAGCCAGCGGCTGTAGGCGTCCATCCGGTTCGGGGGCAGCACCAGAAACACGGATGTGATCCGGTGGCGCAGATCGGAGAAGTGGAAATCCGACCGCGACAGGACTTTGGCAATGCGCGGACTGTCCAGGAAATGCGTGTGGCGTTGTGCGTTGGATAGCACCGAGGCGGCTTCCCGATCCGCCTTGCCGAGGAAGCGGTTGGCGGCGCGGGCGATCAGCCCGCCCGCCGCATCGCTGTCCTGCATCAGCTCCAGCAGCGCGCGCAGCTTTTCCGGGGGCAGGGTGAGATATTCCCGGACGGTGGCAAGCGTCCGGCGGTTGCGGTCCTCGTGGCAGACGCAGAACATGATCAGGCCGCCGAGGATGGCCTTGGCCTCCTCGTTCCAATGCGCTTCCGAAACCTGTCCCGGCGGGTCCATGACCAGCGCCTCTGTCAGGGAGGCCGCATCCTCGCCCAGATCGAGGCTGTCCGGTGTCAGCCGGTCGAGCGGATTGTAGGCGGCAGAGGGCATCCCGGAGACCTCAAACGGATCGAGGACGTGGACCGTTCCGAACCGCCGCCGGGCTTCCCCGGCGATCCGAGCATTCTCACCCTTGGGGTCGATGACCAGGACCGAGCGTTCCGCCGCCAGCAGGTTCGGGATGACGGTGCCGACGCCTTTCCCGGCCCGTGTCGGGGCGAGGGTGATCAGATGGGCCGGACCGTCATAGCGCAGCAGCCGTCCGGTGTGCGGGTTGCGCCCGATCAGAAGGCCGTCTTCCCGCTGGAGTTTCTTCAGCTCCTTGCGGTTGGCGAAGCGGGCGGAGCCGTGGCTGTCGCCGGTCAGCCCGAAGAAGGCGTCCGCGCCAGAGGCCATGCGCCAATACTGGAATCCGAAGACGCCACCAACAAAAATGAACGGCCCGAAGACCAGCCACTGCCATGCGCTTTCTCCGGGCGGCTGGTCAAAGAAGGCGAAGACGAACGGCGTGGCGACAAGTGCCCCAATCATCGCGCCGAACAGGACAGCGCCGATCATCCAGCCCAACAGGATGGGCGTGAAGATCAATCGACCGAAGAACCGGAACAGCCCTCCGAAGACGCGCATCACGCCCCGCATCAGGACGGCTTTTCCGGATCAGAGCCGGACGGGGCAGGGGAGGGCGACCCGGAGGGCTGCACCCAGTCGGCGAAGGCCTTGCGATCCTGTTCGCGGGGCAGGTTGCGGATCAGCCGATCGAGCATCGCAGCGGCCCCGGAATCCCGTTCCGCCAGATCGAGGAGCGCTCCGCCCAGGATCACCTTGCGCCGCGTGTCGAGTTTGCGCTGTCTGGTGTTTTCCCGGTTCTTCAGCGCTTGGAGCCGGGCCTTGGCTTGAACGTATCGTTTCTCGGCCCGTTCGAGTTCGGTTTCTGCCAATGTGCGTCTCCATCTTTGAAAAGAGCAGGTGGACAGGTTGGTCTTGTCAGATCGAGCGATAGCGCTTACCCGTAGGCCTGTAAAGGACAAGGGCGCACTTATGCAAACTCTCCACCTGCGGCTCCGAGATTTGCGTGCGATCTCTCTGGGGCCACGCCCCGACCGATGGCCATCCCCTTCGCTGCGTGCCGCCGCGACATGGAAGGGCGCGCTGCCCCTTCCAAACCATCCCAGCCCAACCTCAGCGGTTGGATCGCGTCCCGCAAGGTCGCGCCAGCGTCTCGCCCGATGCCCCACGGTGGGGGCCGGTCTGCCGCTGGCGTCTCCCTTGCGGGAGGTTCGTGTCGTCGGACCTGACGGTGCCGACACGAACCGGGTTTGCCCCCGGCAAACCGCCAGTGATCTACCCCCATATCCCGCCCCCCATGAGGCTGGGGATCTGGGGACAGATCACTGGCAAGCCTGCGCCTCGGAGAGCCGTTGGCTCGCCTCAGGCGGGCTGTCTTTTCTTCTCGGACCGCGCCGGTTCCGGGCGCACTCTTGCGGAGAAAAGACGGCTGACCCGACGGCCCATGTCGGGGCATTGGCCGGTGTCAGCCGCGGCGCTCGGGCTTGTCCGCATCACTGGCGAGGGGAGGGCGCATGGCCAGCTACCACCTCTCCGTGAAGACGATCAAACGCAGCGCCGGGCGCTCCGCCACGGCGGCGGCAGCCTACCGTGTCGGAGAGCGCATCGAGTGTCAGCGCGAAGGCCGTGTCCACGATTACACCCGCAAGCAGGGCATCGAGGAGACCTTCATCCTGGCACCGAAGGACGCGCCGGACTGGGCCTCGGACCGGTCCCGCCTCTGGAACGAGGTCGAGGCCAGCGAGACCCGCCGCAACTCCGTCACCGCCCGCGAGTGGGAGCTGGCCCTGCCGTCCGAGATCAGCGCCGAGGACCGCTCTCAGATTACCCGCGACTTCGCCCAAGAGCTGGTGAGCCGCTACGGCGTGGCCGTCGATGTGGCGATCCATGCGCCGCACCGCGAAGGCGATCAGCGCAACCACCATGCTCACGTCCTGACCTCCACCCGCAAGCTCGAAGCCGGGGGCTTCACCACCAAAACCCGCGTGCTCGATTCCGCGAAGACCGGCGGCGTCGAGATCGAGCAGATGCGCGGCCTTTGGGCCGAGTTGCAGAACCGCGCGCTGGAGCGTGTCGGGGAAGTTGAGCGCGTCGATCACCGGTCGCTTGAGAAGCAGCGCGAGGCCGCGCTGAATCGAGGCGACAAGCTGACGGCCGAGGAGCTGGACCGCGACCCCGAGCTGAAGCTGGGGCCAGCGGCCAATTCCATGGAGCGGCGCGCCAAGGTGATGGCCGAGCGTCAGGGCCGGGAATACGTCCCCGTCACCGAGCGCGGGGCCGTGGTCCATGCCGCCCGCCAGGCCCGCGCCGCCTTCCGCGAAATGCGTGAGCGGCTGGATATCGCGCGGGAGACCTACGGCATCGAGCGCGAGGCGGGGCAGGGCCGCGTCTCTGCCGGTCTGGCGGCCCTGAGGGCCGCAACCGCGAAAGACCGCGACGGGCGCACGTCAGATGATATCCGGGAGCGGTTGTCGCAGGTTGTGGGCCGGTCCCGGGACCAGGACGACACGCCGAAGCCGGAAGGTCGCAATTACGCGCGCGAGCGGCTGAAGGAGATCATGGAGAAGGACGCCGGGCGCGACGGCCAGGCTGCGGTTCACAAGCTGGACGGGTACAGCGAAAATGACCTCGGCGAGGAGGCCGCGAGACCGTCGCGGACCCCGGCCCAGCGTCAAAGGCAGGGCCGTTCCGAGGACATCGAGCGCGAGCATCGCAAGCCGTCCGTCAATGAACGGCTAAAGGACGTTTTGAACAAGCCGCGCGAGCGGCTGGAACCGGACAACGACCGCGAGCAGGAGCGCGATGATGACGAAAACGAAAACACGCGGGACAGGGATCGTGGCGAAGGCCACAGCCTGTGACGCGATATGACAGGACAAACAGAGGAGACCGAAAGATGGATGAAGTATTCAACGTGGGGAAAACGTTGCTGTTGGATGGGCAGCCCATGTCCTTGGTGACGCCCGCAGGCGTCGAGGCCTGGATCGACCAAGGGATCAAGTACAGCTATCGTGCGCGATCCGCTCGACGGCCAGATGAAGTACCGCTGCATCTATGAGAAAGATGGGGCGGATGTGCCGTTTGTGCTGGTCAACAGTCCAAGCAGCGGCGACGGGCGGGTGATCCTGTTTGACGAGCTTCCGGATCAGATTGATCGAGATTTTTAGGTAGACCTGCAGTCTTTTGCTTGATAGGGGTAGGGCGCATAAAGCCCGCGGAATCGAATTGGACCCGATCAGCGAACGAACCATCTTGGCCCGCGGCGTGCGAAAAGCTGCAACTTGAGGCCTGACACACGACCGCAATCAATCTTGTCCAGACAGATCAGAAAATCCTTGCAAAACCGGGGGCATCCACACACTACCCCTGCAACTCGCGTAAGGTAATTGTTGTCGGGACCATCACACGACGCCAGATCATCGGACTGATCCCCAAAAGCCGAACCTTCAGCTGAACAATATTACAGACAGTGTCCATATCCTGAACGTGCCATCAATAGCCGCACGCGGCACCGGCCCCGCACTTTGCTGTACTCTCTATGAATACCGCAGCATCGCCATCGCCGAGACCCAGGCGCAGATTGCTGCCGTCGAGGAAAAGATTGCTGCCAGCGCGACCGATCAAGCCTCGCAACCAGATCAAAGACCTTTCAAGGTGGTGATGCCGACGGGCAGGGTGGCGGATTGGAGCCCCCCAGCAAAGCGGCGCCAGCGGAGACGATAAAGTTCCGCAGCTTTTTCCAAATCAGCCACACCATCTGCATCGATCTTACGAACCGCGCGGCCAGGGCTTCCAACGACCAGAGTGTTGTCGGGGATCTCTTTGCCTTCGGTGACCAGCGCGCCTGCGCCAATTAGGCAGTTTTTGCCAATCTTGGCACCATTGAGGATGGTCGCGCCCATGCCTATCAACGTGCCGTCACCGATGGTGCAGCCGTGGATCATCGCGCGATGCCCGATGGTGCAGTTGACACCAATATGGATGGGGAAGCCGGGATCGACATGCAGCACGCAGTTGTCCTGAACATTCGACCCTGTGCCCAAATAGATAGTGGCATCGTCGGCGCGCAGGATGGCACCAAACCAGATGCTAACGTCGGCCTCGATCTGCACATCGCCGATTAGCACAGCCGTGGGCGCGACGAAGGCTTCGCCCGTGGTGGGGCCACGCGGGCCGATGTTGTCCAAAGTGAATAAATGTGTGGTCATTGTTGCATCTCCTACGCTGTACCGGATCGCCCATGGACTCAAACTGAGTTTTTCTGATGAATCCTGACCCTAAGAGCGTTGTGCCCACAGTCAGTTCAAATTTTAACCTCATCAACTTTCCTCCCATTTGGTCCAGCGTCAGGCTGGATTTATCTTAGAACGCGTCAACGATTTCATCTAAAAGGGCTTTGGAGACAGTTGTGAACTTGTTTTTTTCAACTGCGCACGAGTAATCCCTGCAGATGCAACCAAATTTCGCTGCGTTGATCGTTGTCAATCGGAATCGAGTTTTGCGATCTTGCATCACCAAACCCAACAATTAAAGCGATCGATCAAAGTATCCCAAAGCGTCCGGGAAGAGGTACAGCAGCGCCACTCATATAGTGCCTTTCTCACGCAGATCTGTAATTTTTTTGGGGTCATAGTTAAGCATTTTGGACAGGATTTCGTCCGTATGCTCGCCCAGCATTGGCGGCGGCAGGCGAACACCAAACTCATGGCCTTCCATGCGGATCGGTGTGCGCATTACCTTTGCTTTCACATTTGGCGCAGCGCTGTGGTTAATCTCTTGAACTATACCCCGCGCCTGGATGTGGGGGTCGTCGAACACTTCGGGGATGGTGTTGATCGGTCCGCAAGGTATCCCGGCCGCCTGCAAATCTGTAAGCCATTGGGCTGAAGGTTTTTTGGCCAATTCTGCACGAATCTCGATCAAAGCGGCGTCACGATTGGTTAGCCGAAGGGTGTTGGTGACAAAGCGCGGATCATCGGCCAGATTGGGCCGTCCGATGGCCTGACAAAGGCGTCGGTACTGACCATCGTTACCCACGGCTAGATTTATGTGGCCGTCAGCGGTGGCGAAGGTCTCATACGGAACGATGTTTGGATGGGCATTGCCCAAACGCCCCGGATGAACACCACCGACAAGGTAGTTGGACGCCTGATTGTATAACCACGCAGCCTGACAATCGAGCAACGAAATGTCAATGTGCCGCCCGACACCGGTTTGGTCGCGTTCACGGAGCGCGGCCAAGATAGATACTGCCGCATACATCCCTGACATGATGTCCGAGATCGGCACCCCTACCTTCATAGGCTGTCCCGCGGCCTCTCCGGTAATGCTCATCAGGCCACCCATGCCCTGAACGACGAAATCGTAGCCGGGCCGCTCGGCATAGGGACCAGTCTGTCCAAAACCCGTGATCGAGCAATAAACAAGACGTGGGTTGCGTGCGTGGACCGACCCCCAATCCAGTCCACGACGCTTGAGATCACCAACCTTGAAATTCTCGACCAGAACATCGCTTTTATCGATAAGATCATGGATGATTTCAAGGCCATCGTCTGATCCTATATCAACTGTCAAAGACCGCTTGTTACGGTTTGTGGACATGAAATAAGCACTTTCGCGGGTGTCGTTTCCATCCCGATCCTTCAGGAAGGGTGGGCCCCATCCGCGAATGTCATCACCGATGCCTGGCCTTTCAATTTTGACGACATCCGCCCCCAAATCGCCCAAGGTCTGCGTGCAACTTGGCCCTGCAAGAATGCGCGAGAGATCAAGAACCCGCAGGCCGTCAAGCGGCAAAGTCATGGGTTTCCCCTCTGTTCAGAGATGATCACCCCGGGGTTCATAATTGACTTGGGATCAAGTGATTTCTTTGCCGCAGTGAATGCAGCGCCGATTGGCGCCGGGCGCTGTTTTTCATACCAAGGCATGTGCAGTCTGCCAACGGCATGGTGGTGGGTGATCGTGCCCCCTGCCTTCATCACAGCATCATAGGCGGCGATTTTAATTTCCATACACTGCTCGCCCATTCGCTCACGGTCTGGAAGGCAATGGAACGTGAAGTACGGCGCGGGGCCATTGGGATAGACGTGGGTAAAGCGACAAGTGACGGTGCCCGCCCGACCGGTCACCCGCTTGATCGCTGCATTCACTGTCTCGATGACCGAGCTGTGCAGTTCTTTGAAATTGTTCCAGCACACAGCCGTTTCAAAGGTCTCACGACATATTCCGCGCGAAGTCATATGCTCACGATAATATGGGCCGCGAATGAAGGCATTGCGCCATTGACCAGCCACGCTGTTGCGTCCCTGTTCGGCCTCATCAACCGGTGTGCCTCCGAACTCTCGGCACAGCTCGACGGTAAGGTCCATCAAGTGATCCACCGGATAGTGTGAGCTTTCATACCCCAACACCAAGATTGGCCGGCTACCATCGAATGCTCCGGTCAACTTGGCTTCAAGCGCGTCAATCAGGCGGCAGTTTGCTGGGTAAAGACCAGCTTGCGATATCGCACGCACCGCTTCGACACCTTGATCGTATTCGGCGAAAGTCACCGTCTTGCTGGCCTTGTGCTTGATCCGGGACAAGACTCTGATCCAAGCTTCGGTGATGATTCCAACGGATCCTTCTGTGCCCATCACATAACGGTCGGGCGACGGACCAGCGCCAGAGGCGGGCAAACGGCGGCTTTCGCTGATGCCGCTTGGCGAAACCATGCGGATATTTTCGACATAATCGTCGATGTAGGTGCCGTGTGTCGCGTAGTGACCGGCAGCCCGGGTTGCGATCCAGCCGCCCAGGGTCGAAAGCTCAAAGCTTTGGGGATAGTGACGCAAAGTGACGTTATGGGTTTTTAGCTGTGTTTCTAGGTCGGGTCCATACACCCCCGCCTGGACACGCGCAGAACGCGACACTGGGTCGAATTCCAAAATCTTGTTCAAGTACCACATGTCGATGGTCACCACACCGGCATAGGTTCCGTTGATTTCAGGATTCACACCGCCGACGACACTCGATCCGCCGCCAAAAGGAATAACCGCCGCACCAATGTCACCCGCCCAATCGATTAGCGCGCGTACATCCTCTTCATTACGCGGATAAGCAACCACATCTGGGGCATTGCGGAAATCCCCGCGAAACATCTTGGCGCTGTCAAGAAATGACCGACCGTAGCTATGCAACGCACGCTCATACCGATCTGTGCGGCAAATATCTTTGATTGCCTCTGGAAAATGGGTAATTCTGCTCTCTGGCATATCGATGGTATCAAGCGTTGGTGCGGGCTTTACGTCGAATGCATCAACCTCGAAGGTACGGTGCCAAGTATCCAGTACCGGCTTCATCTCTTCGGGTGTGGCGCTTTGATCCTCAAAGCCCCAAGCATAGAATTTTCTACGTCTCTCGGTCATAGCTGTCCCCTTAAGGATTTTTTTGACATACAATTTGTCCATTAATGCTGCACTGAATTTAATATTTCAGCTTAGTTCGTTGACTTGCAACTAAGTTATTCTTAGTCTTTGGCTGAGTTTTTATTGTCCTAGGTTGCGTCGATGGATCCTAAATTACCACCACTAAATGCACTGCGTACTTTCGTCATGGCAGCGCAAACAGGAAGTTTTGTCAGTGCTGCTAATGAGCTGAGTGTGACGCCCGCAGCGGTGAGTCGTTCGATTAAATCGCTTGAGGATTATTTGGGGTGCAGCCTTTTTCACCGGATGCACCGACAGATATCCTTAACCCACGAAGGACGGAATTACGCTGATAGTCTAGCCGACGTCTTTGATGAAATTAGTTTGGCCACACATAATCTGGTCGGAAAAAATGCCGATCGACCCCTTGTTATATGCGCCTACCCCAGCTTCATCGTCAGCTGGCTAGTCCCCCGCTGGTCACGGTATTTGCAATCTCATCCAGGCGCGCAACTTCGGATTGTCACCACTCTTAGTCATGAGATTCATTTCGAACAGATGGGCATCGACCTCGCAATACTTTCAGATAGTTTAGAGGATCAAAGATATATTTCGTCGCGGTTGTTTGAGACGAATTTGGTTCCGGTATGTCGGCCGGATTATCTCCCGCCTAATACGTTGATCAGCGATGTTGCCGATTGGCAAAATGCACTTTTACATTGCGAAACCCGGCCCAAAGATTGGGAAAGATGGTCAAATGCAAATGGCATTCATGTTGATACAAAGCGTGGTCAATGGTTTGAAAACGCGTCGATGATGTACGAAGCAGCCATGAGCGGACTTGGAATAGCTATCGGAATCGAAGCCCTTCTGGACCGTGAATTCTCGTCAAACCGCCTTGCCCATGCATTCAGCGATAACAAAGCAATCGTTTGCCCCTTTTCTGTAATCCGACCGAAAGCGACTGAAACCCATCCGTTGTTCCCTACCTTCATGTCTTGGCTACAACAGGAGATTTAGAGTGCCCTACCTGTTGTAGGCGGTCAAAATCCGGGGAGCTTCCTGTTAACTACTGGCCTGAATTGTCTCGCCAGCAATCAAACCAATAGCCATGCAGCTCAGATTGGTATTTCCGCTCAGGATTGTTGGCATGATCGACGCATCCACGACACGCAGGTTTTCTACGCCGCGTACCCGCAGGGCGCTATCAACCACAGAGCTATCATCGTTACCCATGCGACATGTGCCAACGGGGTGATAGACGGTTTCCGCGGTTTTTCTGATCCAGCGACGCACCACCTCGGGATCGGTGCTTAATGCATCTTTATCAATCGCCTTATCTAGATATGTCCGCATGGCTCCACTTTCGACGACATCCACCATACGGGTAACGCCATCAGCCAGCATATCAAGATCCTTCGAATGGGACAAAAACCGCGGATCGATAAACGGAGCATCATTCGGATCGGCGGAGGCTAGCCTGATTTCGCCAACACTTTGTGGTTTGAGCTGGCAAACACGCAAAGCAAAACCGTTCTTTGGATGTTGTTCTCCTTTCGGCGGCCACTTTAACGCCAAGACAAGATGAGTTTGAAATTCAGCTTGGTCAGGACGATCGGTCCCCCAAAAGGCACCCGCCTCAATCCCTTGTGTCGCAGCACTTCCCGTACCTTTGAGAAGATATTGCGCGCCGGCTAGGGCGCTGTGGCAAAGGCCCTCGTAGGGTCGAAAATATTTGGTATAAGTGTCAACGCCCTGCGTCGCCCAACGTATTGAACAATCCAGATGGTCACGCAGGTTCTGACCAACCTCAGGAGCATCAATGATGGGGGTTATCCCCGTTTCGCGCAAATGCGTCGAAGGCCCAATTCCGGACAACATCAAAAGCTGCGGTGTGCCAATTGACCCCGCGCTTAAGATTACTTCGCTATCGGCACGGAGCAGTACTTCATCAGAGCCTTTTTTAACTACAACACCACAAGCTGCACCATTCTCTAGGTGGACCCGCCGTACTGGCAATCCGGACAGAACGGTCAAGTTGCTCCGACCACTCGCTTTCTTAAGGAACATTGACGCGCCATGGCGTTTGCCATACGCGATGTTCACATCAAAGTAACCAGCACCCGCCTGATTTTCGCCGTTGAACCCTTCATCGTTTTGCCCAATGCCCGCTTGCTCACAAGCCTCAATATAGGCCTCGGACAAGGTATGGCCGGTCAATCGCCGCGATAGCTTTATTGGCCCATCCTGTCCGCGCCCGTTACGGCACTCTAGGGGTAGAGCGCTACAATCTTCGATTTCACGCAAAACCCGATACATGTTTTCGGGGCCCCACTCAGGAGAGGAGACAGCCGCCCATTTATCATAATCGCTACGGGCACCCTTGATAGCAATCATAGAATTGATGGAAGACGATCCTCCGATCACCTTGCCACGCGGTATATAAATTTTGCGTGCCTCAAGCTCAGGCTGGGCCGTGGTCGAGAATTTCCAGTTATAGGCCGCGCCATTATAGAGCAGTCGTACCCCGGCAGGCATCCTGATGAGCAAGGATTTATCACTCTTTCCCGCTTCGATCAGCGCCACACGTACTGTCGCATCTCGACTTAGGCGTTCCGCCAAAGCGCATCCGGAAGAGCCCGCGCCGACGATTATATAATCGTAAATTGCACTTTCTTTCATTCGTTGTCTCCTAGTTAATGATCCAAAGAACAATTCCAGGCATCGTAAAACACGCCGCGACGGTCACCAGTTGCATCAAAACGAAAGCCGGCGCTGCGGCGTAAATTGTTCGCAAACTAATGGACGGCGGTGCCACTGACTTCAGGAAAAATATGTTATATCCGAATGGTGGCGTCAGATACGCGGTTTCCAAAACCAGAATGACGAGGGCACCGATCCAAACCAGATTAACATCAAGCGCAGTCAGTACGGGCAAAAACACCGGCATGACCAAAAACAGAATACCGATAGGGTCGACGAAAAATCCCAATACAAAGATTGTGGCAAGCATAACCCCAATCACGACCCCCGGTGAAACTCCCAAGCTATCTATCAAGGCACGCACAACCTCATCACCACCAATACCTGAATAAACAGAGACCAGAAGCAATGAATTGAGGGCAATCCACAACACCATTGTCGTTTGCTTGGCGGCCTCGACCGCCGCTTCAAAAATACGCTTCAGATCGATGGTGCCCAAAATCAATGCGATGATCATACTTGCTGCGGCCCCGATCGCAGCCGCTTCTGTCGGTGTGGCAATGCCTGCGAACAAGGATCCCAAAACTGCAAAAACGACCAAAACGGATGGCACAGTCCGCAAATAGATACGCACACGTTCTTTTGGTTCGATATGTCCCATCATACTGTCATCAGCCGCAGGGCACAGATTTTTATCCAACCAGCAGCGAACGACTATATAGGCAACGAGAAAGAATACCATCACGGCACCGGTCGATAAGCCTACCGCAAACATTTTACCCACTGAAACGCCTGATAACCCGCTAAAGACGATTGCAAGAATGCTTGGAGGAAAAAGCTGGCCAAGTGCCCCACCAGCCATAATGACACCCAACGCGATTTTCTCATCATAGTTCCGGCTTAACATCGCAGGCAAAGCTATCTTGGTTGAAGTAATCACACCAACCGCGCTGACGCCTGACATGCAGCCGATTCCAGCGCAGACGAAAATTGTCCCGATAGCCAACCCGCCTCGAACTTTGCCGATTATCAAATACATTGCGCTATAAAGGTCGTCGGCAATACCACTTCGAACAAGTATCGATGCCATGAACATAAAGAACGGCAATGAAACCAAAGAGGTATTCTGCATCCCCGAGTAAACTTGACTGCCCAGAATAAAGATCGAAGCAGGACCCCAGACAAAATAGCCGAAAGCCAGTGAGACAATGCCAACTCCAAAGGCAATTGGCACGCTGAAAAACAACACGATGATCACCGATAGGAAAAGCAGAACGGTAAGGAGCGCAGGGTCCATAATTGGTTTCTCTTTTTAGTCAATAAGAGTTATTTTTGTGGTAGAGAGGGATCGTTACCCTGTGTGGTTCGGATAAACGACGCTAACGCCTGCAAGAACATCGTTCCGACCGCCACGATCAAGAGAAACGACAAAGGCCATACAGGTGGATCCCAGGGCGTGTTCGAAGTCTCCAACATCAAAATGGAGTCAGTGGCACGCTTCCAAATAACTTTAAGAAAGATAGCCGAGTATATGCAGATAACCAGACTAACAGTTCCGGCAAGGATCAAATTCATCCGGCGCGACAAAAGGCTATTGATAAAGTCGATGGCAACATGTCCACCCGTGCGCAGGTTGTCAGCCGCACATAGTAGAAAAATGGAGCCGAACAAGATCTGCACAAGTTCTCCCGTCCATATCGTAGGTTGGGACAGTACATAACGCGCAAAAACTTCGTAACATGCGGCTATCATCCCCGCGATCAGCGCAAGTGTCGCCAAATACGACAGGTATTTTGATGTTCCATCCACTAATGAAAGTAATTTCTGCACGCTCCCGCCTCCCTTTTTTAATTGTTGGGAACGGGCATTACTGCCCGGGCCCTT
>NZ_CP045395.1 GCF_009363655.1 Roseovarius sp. THAF27 | reverse complement strand
CGCAGATGGAACAACACCGCCACTTCCCAGAGCCTGTGGCCATCTTCTTCCTGCGCATTCAGGTGACGATGCCATTTCGAGCCGCGCCGCAGGAGGCCAAATTCCGAGGAGGTTCAACTGGGACAGCGCGCTGCCATCTATGCCAGAGTTTCAACGTCTGATCAGTCGTGTGACCGGCAGGTATCAGAGTTGACCGAATTCGTTGAGCGCGGCGGTTATGAGATAATCGGTGTGTTCAAGGAAACGGCCTCTGGCACCAAAGCCAACCGTGCCGAACGTGGTAAGCTCATTGACCTGGCCCAAGCCCACACTCTCTGCCTGTTCTCATTGGGGCAGAGTGTGACACTTCTACTTTGCAGATGTGGGACACTTTAACTTTGCGGGCACAGAGATAAGTCTGGTAATGTATATTATGTATAAAAAGATGCTTCGCAAACCGTTGCGGTCAGCTGTTCGGGCGACCGGTGCCCGAAAGCATGTTCCCGACAGGCGTTGTTGCGCAGCTGCGGGCCAGGGAGTGGCGGGTAGTCGTATCGCCGGTTCTCACACGCCGGCTCTTTCATGCGTTTGATCGCGGCCCCGTCATCTTTCGGACGTGAACGTCAAGCGCATCTACCGGCGACACCTCAGTCGGATCCGAACAGATCGCGCGTGAACACCTTGTCGGCCACGTCCTTCAGGTCGGGGGTGGTGCGTTTGGCCAGGATGATATCGCTCTCGGCCTTGAACGCCGCCAGATCGTGCATGACCTTCGATCCGAAGAACTCCAGATCCGACATTTCAGGTTCGTAGGCCGCCACTTCGATGCCCTTTGCCTTTGATGCGTTTCATCACATCCTGGATCGAGCTTTGGCGGAAGTTGTCGGAGCCCGACTTCATCACCAGCCGGTAGACCCCGACCCGCCCGGGCTTGCGCGCCAGAACCTGGTCGGCGATGAAGTCCTTGCGCGTGCGGTTGGCATCTACGATGGCGCGGATCATGTTATGCGGCACTTTGGCCAACAGGTTGCCGAAGGTTTCCGCCCGTGCTGACAGTTCGCCCACGATGATACGGCTGGGGTGCAGGCTGTCGTAGAGCGCGCGCCCCTCGCGCAGAAACTCGGGGCTGAAGATCACACGGTCGCCGCCCAGCTCGGCGGACAACCGGGCGGTAAAGCCCACCGGCACCGTAGACTTGATGACGATCACCGCCCGGTCGCTGGCCGCGACGACCGCCTGCGCCACCGCCTCAACGGTGGAGGTGTCGAAGAAGTTCACCACCGGATCGTAGTTGGTCGGAGTGGCCACAATCACGAAATCCGCCTCGGCATAGGCTGCCTCCGCCTCGGTGGTGGCCCGCAGGCTGAGTGTCTCGTCGCGCAGGTAGCGCTCGATATCCTCGTCCAAGATCGGGTTCTAGCGCGCGTTGACCTGGGCCACCCGCTCAGCGCTCACATCGACGGCCGTCACGTCGTTGTGCTGGGCAAGCAGCACCGCGTTCGACATGCCGACATAGCCGATACCGACGACAACGGTCTTCAGTGACATGGACGTCTCCTTTGCCTCAAAGCCTGTGGGCCTGGCCCGCCTTAGTGAATTCCGACCGGAAGTGGAATGCCCGTAGACCGGGCCGGCGTGCGCAGGCGGCAGAGCGAAGCCTCCGGTCCGGCCTAGCCGTTCAGGTCCAGCGACGGCTGGCTCTTGGTCAGATCATCGATCTCGCGCAGCTGGCCGATCAGCGCGCCCATCTTCGACACCGGGATCATGTTCGGCCCGTCGCTGGGCGCATTGTCCGGATCCTGATGCGTCTCGATGAACAGCGCCGAGACGCCGACCGCGACGGCCGCGCGCGCCAGCACGGGGGCGAATTCGCGCTGGCCGCCCGAGGTGACGCCCTGGCCGCCGGGCTGCTGCACCGAATGCGTCGCGTCGAACACCACCGGGTAGCCGGTCGCGGCCATGGTCGGCAGGCCGCGGAAATCGCTGACCAGCGTGTTGTAGCCGAACGAGGTGCCGCGGTCGCACAGCAGGATGTTCTCGTTGCCGGTGGAGGCGATCTTTTCGGCGACGTTGCCCATGTCCCAAGGGGCCAGGAACTGCCCCTTCTTGACGTTGATCGCGCAGCCCGTCCGCCCGGCGGCCAGCAGCAGGTCGGTCTGGCGGCACAGGAAGGCGGGGATTTGGATCACGTCCACGACCTCGCCCGCGGGGGCGCACTGGTCCGCCGCATGCACATCCGTGAGGATCGGGCAGCCGAATTCCTCGCGGATCTTCGCGAGGATCGCGAGCCCCTCCTCCATCCCCAGCCCCCGCTGGGTCGAGATGGAGGACCGGTTGGCCTTGTCGTAGCTCGCCTTGAAGATGAACCGCGTCCCGGTGGGCGCACAGGCCTCGGCGATCCTGTCGGCCATCATGCGGGCATGGTCGAGGCTTTCCAGCTGGCACGGTCCGGTGATCAGCGCGAAGGGGGTCTTGGCACCGATGGCGATGTCGCCGACGGTCACGGTACGGGGGGCTATCATGGCAGGCTCTCTAGGGCTTGTTCGATGCGCGGGACATCGGTGGGGTTGTTGAGTTCCCAAAACACGCGGCCGCGGGCCTCGACCTCGACGCAGCGCACCGGCACGCCGGCGTGCAGGAAGCGCAGCTGTTCGAGCCCCTCAAGGGTTTCCAGCTGGCAGACCGGTGTCGCGGCATAGGCCGCGAGCGCATCGGGACGGTAGGCGTAGACGCCGACGTGGTGGAAGACGGGGATCGGATCGGGCAGCTTGCCCGGATCCACATAGGGCAGCACTTCCTTGGAGAAGTAGAGCGCCCGCATCTGCGCGTCGAAGACCGCCGTGGTGCCGCCGACACGGCCCTGCGCGCGGTCCTCGCGGAAGGCGTCGTAGGTGTCGCGGTCGCAGCGCAGCACCGGCGTGGCCATGCCGATGCCCGGCTCGGCCCGCATCGCGTCGATCAGCGCCTCGACGAACCAGGGCGGGGTCAGCGGCGCATCGTCCTGGAAGTTGATCACCAGCTCGGGGGCCGTGGCCAGGGTGTTCACCGCTTCGGCCACCCGCGCGGTCCCGTTCTCGCAGGCGGGATCGGTCATCACTACCTCGGCGCCGAAATCGCGGGCGGCCTCGGCGATGCGCGTGTCGTCGGCGGCGACAAAGACGGCGTCGACGCCCCGGATGGCGCAGGCGGCTTCCCAGTTCATCTGGATCAGGGTCTTCCGGCTGCCGTCGGGCTGGCGCAGGGTGGCCAGAGGTTTCGCCGGGTAGCGGGTCGAGGCGTAGCGTGCGGGAATGAAAAGCGCTGTCTTCATGACGTCTCCGGTTAGCGGCCAGCCTTCTGGATGGGCGGATACCGCTTGGGAATCGCGGATCGGAAAAGGGTGTCCGGTGCGCCGCAGTGCCTAGCACGCGCCCCCCGGGATGGCCATATCCGGCAGCACCGGGCGGCGGATCGCGCCTCTGCCGCGTCGGCCGGGCTCGGGGCGGGGTCGGAACCGGGCACGGGGTGCGCCGTCAGGGCAGAACGATCCGCCGCGCCTGCGGCACCAGCGCGTTCATCTGCGCCACATGGACCGGCAGGCAGCGGGTGAGGAAATCGTAGGTCTCGACCACATGCGCGCGCGCGGCGGGACCGAGATGGGCATGATCGCCGGGATTGGCCAGGACATCCACGACCTGATCGGCCAGTCTGTCGGGGTCGAAGAAATCCACCAGCAGCCCGTTCTGCCCGTGGGTGATCGCCTCGCGCACCGGGGCCACGTCGGAGGCCACCACCGTGGCCTGCATCGCCATGACCTCGAGCAGCGACCAGCTGAGCACGAAGGGCATGGTCAGGTAGATGTGGCAGCGGCTCAGCTGGATCACCTGGCAATAGACCTCGTAGGGCACCCGGCCCAGAAAATGCACCCGGTCCCAGTCGATGCTGTCACCGACCTCGGCCTCCATCTCGCCGCGCAGGCCGCCGGGATGCGTGCTTTCGCGCCCGTAGGAGGTCTCGTTGCCGCCGATCACCAGAACCCGCGCCGCGGGCCGCTCCGCCAGGATCTTCGGCAGCGCCCGCATGAAGGTGGGAAACCCCCGCGCCTTCTCCATGTTACGCGCCATGTACGTAAAGACCTCGTCCTCGCGCGTCAGCATCCGGTCCAGCCGGCCCAGCGACAGCCGCACCTGCGGGTCCGGCATCAGCCTGTCGGTGCGGATCCCGTCGTGGCAGACATACATGCGGTCCCGGAAACTTGCCGGAAAGCGGTCGCGCTGCCAGACCGTCGGCACATGGCCCTGGTCCACCGCCTCGATGCTGGCCAGGGGCACCGCGTTGCGGCCGACGTTGAAATAGGGGGTGTGTTCGGACACCTTCTCCGCAGGGTCGAACCCCACCAGCCCGCCCTGCATCCGGTAGTAATATTCGAAGAACCCCAGAACCGGCACATCCGGCCAGAGCTGCTTGAAGAACAACAGCTCCCCCCAGCCGGTATGGCCCAGGATCAGATCCGGTCGGAACCCCTCGGTCCGTTCCAGCTCGCGCGCCGCCATCATGGCGCCGAACCCCGCACCCGCGGCTTCTTCCCAAGGTTTCGACAGCCCGTAGGCCTCCTTGGAGGGGACGTGATGGGGCCGGTAGGGCACAATCTTCACGCCCGCGATCGGCACCGACGGTATGCGCTGGGTCAGAAAGACAAGCTCATGTCCGCCCTGCGCCGCCAGATACTGCACCAGTTCGCGGTACTGCCCCGGCATGTTCTGATGTGCAAAAAGGATTTTCATTCAGGCACTCTTCCAGACGGATATCATGATGGATCTTGGCCCTTGGCGTCAAAGCCTTGCAAAAAACCGGGAGGTCGCCGGGACGGAAACCGGTATTCGTTGTGGCAGTAGGGGATTGCCGTTGCAAGCTTCGTCTGGAAACAGCCGGACAGGATGACGATGGACCGCGCCCCCAATATGCCCCGGTGCAGGCACCCGACATTGGCAGATCGGCAACGCTCGTGGACAAAAAAGCCTGTCCCAACCGGACACGGAACCGTGAAACTGGCCCCCCCGGCATCGCGGCCGGTAGACATGCAGCAAAACAAAATCGCCAGAAACTGGCGAACCGAGGCAAGATGCAGGTCACACGAACAACACTTCCGGGGGTGGTCGTCCTCACCCCCGTGCGCCATAGCGACGCCCGTGGCTTCTTCAGCGAAAGCTGGAACAAGGCCCGGCTCGATGCCGCGGGCTTCGTCCACGACTTCGTGCAGGACAACCATTCGCTGTCGGCGGCGGCGGGCACCATCCGCGGCCTGCACTTGCAGTCACCCCCGCATGCCCAGGCCAAGCTGGTGCGCTGCGGGCGCGGGCGGCTCTACGACGTGGCCGTGGACATCCGCCGCGGCTCACCCACCTACGGGGACTGGGTCGGGGTCGAGCTGTCCTTCGAGAACGGACGCCAGCTGCTGATCTCCGGAGGCTTTGCCCATGGCTTCGTCACTCGCGAGCCGGACACCGAAATCGTCTACAAATGCACAGACTACTACGCCGCTGACTGCGACGGCGCGATCCGCGGGGATAGCGCCGGGATCGACTGGGGCCTGACCGCCGATCCGGTGCTGTCGGAAAAGGGGGTTGCCGCCCCGGCGCTGGCCGATCTCGACACCCCCTTCGTCTGGAAGCGCGCAACATGAAGCTTCTGGTCACCGGTGGCGCGGGGTTCATCGGCTCCGCGGTGGTGCGCCGCGCCATTGCCGACGGGCACCAGGTGGTGAACCTGGATGCGCTGACCTACGCGGCCTGCCTCGACAACCTGGCCCCGGTGGCGGACGATCCCGGCTACACCTTCGAACATGCCGACATCCGCGACCGCGCGGCGCTGGACCGAATTCTTGCAGATCACGCCCCCGACGCAGTGATGCACTTGGCCGCGGAATCCTATGTCGACCGGTCCATCGACGCCCCGGCCACCTGCTCGAGGCGGCGCGGGCCTACTGGACCGCCCGCGGCCGTCCCGACGGCTTCCGGTTCCATCACATCTCCACCGAGGAGTTCTTCGGCTCCCTGCCCCCAGACCCCGACGTGCAGTTCACCGAAACCATGCCCTACGATCCGCGCTCACCCTATTCCGCCTCCAAGGCGTCGTCGGATCATCTGGTCCGGGCCTGGCACGAAGCCTACGGGCTGCCCGTGGTGCTGACCAACTGCTCCAACAATTACGGTCCCTATCATTTTCCCGAAAAGCTGGTGCCTGTGGTGATCCTGAACGCGCTGGCGGGCAAGCCGATCCCGGTCTACGGCCAGGGGCTGAACGTGCGCGACTGGCTCTATGTCGAGGATCACGCCGAGGCGCTCCTGCTGGTGGTACGGCAGGGCGCCGTGGGACGGTCCTACAACATCGGCGGCGAGAACGAGGCCCGCAACATCGACCTGGTCGAGACGATCTGCGGCATCCTCGACCGGCTCAGACCCGCCGATGCCCCTTATTCGTGCCTGATTTCCTTTGCTGACGACCGTCCGGGCCATGATCTGCGCTATACCATCGCACCGGATTGGATCCGCGCGGAACTGGGCTGGCGTCCGTCGGTGACCCTCAAGGAGGGACTGGAGCGGACCGTCCGGTGGTATCTCGACAACGAAGCCTGGTGGCGCGCCCTGCAGGACCGGGCGGGCGTGGGCCGACGGCTGGGTCGGGGGACATGATCCTCGTCTTCGGCCAGGCCGGACAGGTCGCCTGCGAACTGCAGCCCGGCGGGTTCTATCACTACGGCGGCCAGCACTGGGTCGGCTGGGCCGACTTCGCCCGCGCGACGTTGACCCAAGCGACGACCATCGAGGACATCCCGACCGAAAGCTGGCCCACCCCGGCGGTCCGGCCCAGAAATTCCCGCCTCGATAGCGCCAAACTGAAGACAGATTTCGGCATTAACCCCCGAATTGGAAAAAGGGCCTGCAAGAATTACTCAAGGAGTTGGACCGCGCATGACCTCACGCAAGGGGATCATCCTGGCCGGGGGCTCGGGCACGCGGCTCTACCCGATCACCATGGGGCTGTCGAAACAGCTTTTGCCGATCTACGACAAGCCGATGATCTACTATCCGCTGTTGGCGCTGATGCTGACCGGGGTCCGCGATATCGCCCTGATCACCACTCCGCAGGACCAAGACCAGTTCCCCCGGCTGCTGGGCGACGGGTCGCAATGGGGCCTGGCGCTGCACTACGTGGCGCAGCCCGAACCCGAAGGGCTGGCCCAGGCCTATCTGCTGGCCCGCGGTTTCCTGGACGGCAGCCCCTCGGCGATGGTTCTGGGCGACAACATCTTCTTCGGTCACGGCCTGCCGGACATCCTCAGAACGGCGGACGCGCGCCAGGCCGGGGGCACGGTCTTTGGCTACCGCGTGGCCGATCCGGAACGCTACGGCGTGGTCCGGTTCGACGCGGCCGGCAGGGTGCGCGAGATCGTCGAAAAGCCCGAAACACCGCCCTCGCGCTTTGCCGTGACCGGCCTCTACTTTCTGGACGGCACCGCACCCGACCGGGCCGCCCAGGTCAAGAAATTCGCACGCGGAGAGCTCGAAATCACCGACCTGCTGCAGATGTATCTCGATGCGGACGCCTTGTCGGTGGAAATCATGGGCCGGGGCTATGCCTGGCTCGACACCGGGACACATGGCTCGCTGCTGGATGCCTCCAATTTCGTGCGCACCCTCTCGCAACGCCAGGGCCAGCAGATCGGCAGCTCCGACGAGATCGCCTGGCAACAGGACTGGATCGACGCCGACAGGCTGCGCGCGCGCCGAGATGTTCGGCAAGAACGGCTACGGCGCCCATCTGCTGGATCTGCTGCAATGATTCTGACATCCCGACAAACCGCCAACGGCACGCCGCGCGCCTGCTTTCTCGCTCTTCGAAACGCCCTGTTAACCGCGGACCGCCAGATTTCAGGCGCCGCGGGAAGGCGCACTCCCACCAGGCACACTAACAAATGGACAGATCCACATGACTGAGCTTTTCGACGATTTCTATCCGCCGATGCCGGCTTCCTCGACGGCCTTCGAAAACAACGACAGCCTCGACGATGCCGCCAGCCTGGTCGAAGGCACCCATGCGGTGACCGGATCGGGCATCGACTATTTCCGCTTCGAGGCGCAGAACGGCCCCTTCGAGGTCGTGATGACCCCGGACGACCCGAACCAGAACCTGAACATCGAGCTGCTCAATGAAAACGGCGACTCGCTGGGTCTGGGCCGCACGATCACGTCCAGCGGTCCGGAATCGATCATCCGCACCCTGCCCGAAAACGGCACCTACTATCTGCGCGTCTACGACCCGGTCCACGGCTATGCCTCGGTCCCCGGGGTCGATCTGAACTACACGCTCGATCTCGATCTGCCGCAATTCGTGGCCGCCGACGGCAACAACACCCGCGCCCAGGCCGCAGTCCTGTCCGAGGGCACGCATGACGTTCTCGGCCGCGAGGTCGACTGGCACCGCATCGACGCCACCGCCGGGGAAATGAGCCTGGTCCTGCGCGAGGTGCAACTGCTCGACGATGCCGCCGACACCCGCGACGATCCGCGCAACCTGCGGCTGATGCTGACCGACGCCCAGGGCAACGTGCTGACCGGCGGCAGCTTCGACACCGCCACCGGCCCCGAAACCATCAGCTACCTGGTCCCCGAGGACGGCGTCTATTACGCCAAGGTGATGACCGCGCAATTCGGCGACAGCGCGCCGGACGGGACGGTGCTGAGCTATCAGCTGAGCCTCGACCTTGCCGATCCGGTCGCATCGGACGGCAACGACAGCCGGGCCACGGCGACCCCCCTCGGGTCCGGCCGTCTCGAGGTTGACAGCGGCACCGGCGTGGACTGGTACCGGGTCGACGCAAGGCCGGGCGTGATGCGCTTCGACATGACCCATACCGGGGCGACCACCCCAGGCGGCGCGGAAATGAACCTCAACATGGAGCTTTATGACGCCAACGGCACGGTGCTGCGCAGCAACTTCGTCGCGAACGGCGACGAAAGCCTCAGCTACGTCTCGCACACGGGCGGCACCTATTACCTCAAGGTCTACTGGGCAGCCTATCCCGACGGGGCGCCCAACGGGGTCGCGCTCAACTACGCGCTCGACGTCGACCTGCCGCAGAAGACCTGGGCCACCACGCTGGACTTCGGCCCGGCGCGCAATGCCTCGGTGGCGCTCTACGACATCGACAACGACGGCCGCGACGAGATCTTCGTCGGCACCTCGAAGGCGCTGGACGCCGAACAGAACGAGGTCCGACCCGCCGGGCTGATCGTGCTGGAGGACAACGGCGCCGTCAAATGGAGCCAGACATTCGCCGCCCACGCCGGCCCCGACCCGGTGACCGGCAAGATCTACCAGACCACGTCGGTGACCACTGCGCCGGTGTTCTCGGACATCGACCACGACGGCGACATCGACATGGTGGTGGGCCTGGGCGCGGACAGCCGCGAGGAAGGCAGCGCCGCGGGCCAGCCCGGCGACAGCGGCGGCGTCGCCGCGCTCGACGGCCAGGGCAACCTGCTGTGGCGCTTCACCACCAACGACAGTTTCGGCAACGATTCCAGCGGCCCCGACGGCCGCCCCGACGGGGTCTACGGCGCCCCGCGCATCTTCGACATCGACGCCGACGGACAGGTCGAGGTGATCTTCACCTCCTGGGATCACTATTTCTACGTGCTCGACGGCCGCAACGGCGCGGTGGAGCTGAAATTCGACCTCCACGACACCGCGGGCGCGACGCCGGCGGTGGCCGATCTGGACGGCGACGGGATCTACGAACTGGTGGTGCCGGCGGACATCACCAACAACGACGCCGCGGGCCTGCCCGATCAGGGCGGCATCCTGCATGTGCTGAACAATTACGCCCAGCCGATCGTGCCGGGCTGGACCGATCAGGTCGCCACCACCACCGAGGCGGATTTCCGCGGCAAGTTCGAGCCGCAGTCGCTCTGGTCGAGCCCGCAGATCGTCGACCTCGACCGCGACGGGCGGCCCGAAATCGTGCAGGGCACCGGCAACTTCTTCCAGGACGACCGCGGCCAGTACGTCAAGGTCTGGAACGCCGACGGCTCCCTGCGCTTCCAGTTCGACACCGACGGCCGGGTGCTGGCCAGCCCGCTGATCGCCGACCTTGACGGCGACCGGACCCCCGAAATCGTCGTGGCCACCCTGGCGGGGCGTGTCTATGGCCTCTCGGCCAGCGGCGAGATGCTGTTCGACACCCAGGTCGATCTCTATACCAACGGGTTCGATGCCGCCAGCACCGGCCTGCCGATCGCCCGCCGCCCGATCGCGGTGGATATCGACAATTCCGATGGCGATCTGGAGATCCTGCTGTCCATTGGCGCCCAGACGGTGGTGCTCGATTCCGACGGCACCCAGATCAACAGCCGCACGCAGGTGGAATATTTCTTCAACACCTATGCCGGCGCGCCGGCGGCCCGCGACATCGACAACGACAACCTGCTCGACATCGTCTCCAGCGGCACCACCGGCAGCGCCGATCAGGCCGTGGTCTATCGCTGGGAGAACCTGACCGACGTGGCCGCGCCGGAGTTCCGCACCGCGGCCTACCAAGAGATCCAGTCGCTGCATGACATCCAGTCCTTCGTGGACCGGTTCTACGAGAAGATCCTCGGACGCAACGCCGATCCGCTGGGGGGCAACCTGTGGAGCGATTATCTCCACACCGGGACCCGCAGCGGTGCCGATGTCGCGCGCGGCTTCATCTTCAGCCCCGAATTCGCCCGGCAGGGTCTGGACGATGCGGCCTATGTGACAGTGCTCTACAGCGCCTTCTTCGACCGGGCGCCCGATCCGGGCGGATTTTCGGGCTGGAGCGCCCTGCTGGCCGATGGCATGAGCCGGGCGGATGTGCTCGAAGGCTTCATCGGCTCGCGCGAATTCGCCAACCTGGCCAACACCTACGGCATCCGCGCGGACAGCACCACTTCGGCGGGGTCGGACGCGGCAGTGCTGCAGGGCGACCCCGGCGAAAGCGACATGCTGCGGGCCGGTGCGGGCAACTCGATCCTTCGCGATGGCGACAGCGTCGCGGAAACCGGCGCCTTCAACGAAACCGAACTCGCCGGCCAGGTCTATCGCCTCTACGGCGCCACACTTGGCCGCGAGCCGGGCGGTTCGGGCTTCCAGGCCTGGTTCAACGGCATCAATTCAGAGGCCATCACGCTCGACCAGGCGGCGGGCGGCTTCATCGCGTCGCCGGAATTCGATATTACCTACGGTGCGCTGTCGGATGCGGACTTCGTGCAGCTGCTCTACCGGAACGTGCTGGGACGCACGGCCGACCCGGCCGGGCTTGCCGGATGGCTCGACTTCCTGGCCGGCGAGGACAATACCCGCGCCGATGTGGTCCTGGGCTTCTCCGAAAGTGCCGAATACCGGAACCGCACCAACGCCGCCCTCGACACCTTCATGCGCGATGGTCCGCCGGAATGGAACGATGTCCTCGAAGGCGGAGCCGGCGACGACACCATGAACGGCGGCCTGGGCAGCGACATCTTCGTGTTCCGCAACGGCGAAGGCGGGGCCGATGTCATCAACGGCTTCGAACCCTGGGACCAGCTGCAGCTTTCGGGCTTCGGCCTGCAGGACAAGTCCGAGGCCATCGCGCTGATGCGGCAGGACGGGTCGGACGTGATCTTTGCGCAGGGCGACCAGCAGATCACCTTCACCGACACGCCCCTCGCGCACATGCAGCGGGTGAGATACAACCTAAGCTGACCGGACATCCGCCGTCCCGCGCCCTGACCGGGCCGGGACGGCGCTGCCCCGAGCGGACACGCCGCCGCCCCGCCCGCCAAAAAATCGCCCGCCTCGACCTGCGTGTTGGGACGGCCCCCGCCGGACGGCGGGACCGGCAAGAACGGGACCCGCACAGAGACGGGTCGGTGGAACAGGTCAGTGAGACACGTCGCTGAGACGGAGCCGTCCGCGGACCGCCGGGAACGGCGGCCCGTCCCGGCCTGGACGCGCGTGTCGGGTCCGGGTGCCGGATGGCGCCGGACTGCGGTGTCAGAGCCCGCTGCCGGAGACCGCCGTCAGAGCAGGAACATCTGGTCGCCGATATCCGTCAACTGGCTGTCGTGGAAGACCACCTGCGTGCCCTGGTCGTCAAAGACCAGATCGGCCCCGGCCTGCGTCATGTGGCTGCGGACCTCGGCAGCGGAGGCATAGCCGAAGGCCGCGAGGTCGATCACGTCCCAGGCCTCCAGGTCGAGCACCTCGTGGCGACCGCCGTCGCCGGGCGAGAAGACGAACGCGTCACTCATCACGCCGCCCGCCAGCACGTTGTTGCCCGCGCCCCCCTCCAGCACGTCCTGTACCCCCTGGGCGCGCACCCAGGTTTCGAGATCCGCCGCCGTGGCATTGCGGAACTCGGACGATTGGGCAAAGCCGCGCACCACCTCGGCCCGCGTGCCGCCGGCCTCCAACACATCGAGCCAGCCCGCGCGGCCCGCCGCATCCGATGCCCGGTCCAGCACGTTGCGGTACATCAGCTCGATGAAATCGCCGTCCGACAGCGCGCCATAGGTCGACTGGAACTCGGCGGAGCCGACGAATCCCTGCACCACGCCAAGATAGCCGTGGCCCTCCGACAGAAGCTTGGTCCAGCCCAGGAACCCGGCCGCGTCCGGGGCGCGGTCCAGCGTCGCCTGGTAGAGCCGGTAGACTTCGTCCTGCCAGTCCGGGGCGCTGGCGGCGGCCGCCGCCGCATCCGCCAGCACGCCCGAACGGACCTGGAATTCCGCGCTCTCGGAAAAGCCCAGCACCACCTCCGGGCGGCTGAAGCCGTTCTCGATCAGGTCCAGCCAGGCCGCGACCTCTGCCGCGTCGGCTGGCCGGTCCAGCACGTTGCGATACATCAGTTCGACGAAATCGGCGTCCTGAAGCGCGCCGTAGGCGCGCTGGAACTCGGCGCTGGCCACGAAACCCTCCGCCACCTGCGCAAGGTTCTGCGCACCTTCGAACAGCATCTCCGTCCAGCCCTGGTGTCCCGTCACGTCCGGCGCACGGTCCAGCGTCGCCTGGTAGAGCCGGTAGACCTGGCCCGCCACCCCGGCCACCGCGGACACCGGCAGGGCATCCCCGTAAAGGACATCGTCACCCGCCCCGCCCCGCAGCGTGTCGGCACCCGAATTGCCGATCAGGACATCCGCGCCGGTGCCACCCAGAAGCAGGTCGTCGCCCGCCCCGCCCACGTCGCGCAGGGGCGTTTCACCCTGTGCATCGGCGGCAAAGGCATCGCGCTTGAGGTTCTCGTCTCCCATCTCCACCGAAAAGGAAATCGTGCCCGCCAGCGTCGCGCCCGAGACGGTCACCGTATACAGGCCGTTCGGCAGCACCATCTGGTATCCGCCGGATGCCCACGTGGTGGTCTCGAACCGGCCGCCGGCGCCCGTCGCCGTCACGGTCAGGCCGCCCAGCCCTTCACCCATGTCGTAGAACCGGTCGCCGTCGCTGTCGTCGATCACCACCCCCAGAAGCTGCGGCTGATAGTCCCGGCGGCTGCCGAAGTTCTGCGTCACGGCATAGGGGCCGACGCTGTCGGTCGCATCGTCGGCACTGTCGTCGATGGCGCTCATGCCGACCTCGGTGAAGGCGCCGTTCATGATCGAGACCCGGTGCCCCGCGGCATCCTGGATGCCGTCCCCGATGCTCTGCCAATCCGGCAACAGGCGGCCGTCGCTGAAATCTGCATCGTCATAGCCCCAGTCGATGAAGAACCCCGCATGCCCCTGCAGCGGGTCCTGGGTATAGGCGAAGACGTTTTCGCCCGCGCGGCTGAAGTCATAGCCGGCATTTCGGATCCGGTCGCCAAGCGAGGCTTCGCCCGGCAGTTGGTGGGACTGCGCATCGTGCTGGATCATCTGTTGCGAATGGCCTTCGGCGGCATCGGCCAGCGCGCCGTTCCAAGCCACGGGGGCCACCGGGTCCAGCGCCTTGAGCTGCGCCCGCAGCGCCTCTAGGTCGACCCCGAAATACCGTATGGCCGAGGTGATGTTGCCTTGCACACCCGTGGCCGTGGCGGCGTTGGAGATCAATTCATCGAATTCACCGACGGGGTCCAGACGGGCTCGGTTGGTATATTCCAGAAGCAACTGCTCGAATGCATCCGGTGTATGTGACACACTCATCTCGCCCTCCGTCAACTATATGGCTGCATCTGTTTGGTATACGGATAAGGTCCTTTTGCGACCTTAACCGGACGCGGATATGACGATGCGTCAGAACGCGAACATGCCGGGGTGGAAATCGTCCAGGGTCAGGCCACGTAATGTCACGCAGACCTGCTGATCGAAGAAGATCAGGTCATCCCCCCGCACCGCCAGATGGTCCCACACATCCGCTGCGTCGTCATAGCCGAACCCCTCGAAGACCAGCACATCCCAAGCTTCGGGGTCCACCACGGTATGGCTTGCCCGGGTGTCGGCGTGAAACACGAAACGGTCGGACATCATTCCGCCTTGAAGCACGTTCACCCCCTCTCCCCCGTCCAGCTGGTCGTCGCTCCCCTGGGCGCGGATCCAGTCGATCATCGGTTCGGCCATGGCCCGCTTGAACTCCGGACTGCCGGTAAAGCCCATCACCACGTCCTGGCGGCTCAGGGCGCCGCTGCCCAGCCCGTCGGTCCAGCCGGCCAGCCCGGCGGCGTCCGGCGCACGGCCCAGCACGTTCTCATAGAGCAGCGTGACGAAGGCGCTGTCCTCGGTCACATCATAGGTGCGCAGGAATTCCGCGGAGCCGGTAAAGCCCGACACCACGGTCCCGAGAGGCATGCCCTGCGCCAGCTGCCCGGTCCAGAAGGTGAACCCGCCAAGGTCGGGCACCCGGTCGAGCGTCGCCTGATAGAGCCGGAACACATCCTCCGACCAGGACGCCTGCAGAGCGGCCCGCGACACCTGCAGGACGTCGATGGCCGTGGCCGCGCGGAACTCCGCGCTTTCGGAAAAGCCGACGACGACCGCCGCCCGGCTCATCGCGCCGCTCTCCAGCCAGGCGGTCCAGTCGGTGAGCCCGGCGGCATCCGGAGCGCGGTTCAGCACGTTGTGATAGAGCAGCGTGACGAAATCCTCGGCGTCCAGCGCACCGTAGATTCTCCCGAACTCCCGGCTCTGCACGAAACCCTCGGCCGCCCCGGTCAGGTCGAGCCGGTTCCCGATCAGCAGATCGGCCCAGCCGAAAAGCCCCGGCATGTCCGGGGCGCGGTCGAGCGTCGCCTGGTAGAGACGGAATATCTGCCCCGCGACAGGGTCGAATTCGGCATCGACACTGCCCCCCGCCAGCCAGTCGTTCCCGGCATTCCCGACCAGCATGTCGGCGCCCGCGCCACCGGTCAGCGTGTCGTCGCCCGTTCCTCCTTCGAGAAAATTCGACGCCGCACTGCCGACGATGTTCTGGTCGCCCAGACCCAGCGGTTCCACCGGCAGATGCGACAGGTCGCGCAGGTCGGAGACGCTGAAATCCGCGGCCGTCAGGCGCTGACCGTCCGCGCTGCGCACCTCGGTGATCTCGTCGCCGAGGTGAATCTCCGCCCCCCAGGACCGCGTCCGGATATCCAGCGCCTCCACGCTGTAGAACCGGCCCATCTGCGACAGGTCGAGCCGATCCTCGCCCAGTTGAAAACCGGTGATCACATCCCGTTCACCGTCTGCCTGCAGAACGAAAATGTCGCGTCCCGCTTCGCCGGTCAGCACGTCCCGTCCGGCACCGTCGATCAGGATGCGGCCTCCAGCCTCCGCCGGCAGGGTGTCGTTGCCGACAGGCCGGTCGGACCCGCTCGCTCCGGTTGGCCGGTCCTCGCCCGCCTGTCCCTGCTGCGTGGTCACGTCGGACCCGAGCTCAACATCCAGCCAGGTGAGCCCCAGACCGCTGGTTTCCGCTTCGGGATGCGGCATGCGGCCCGCCACGGCGATCCCGAACCCGGTCTCTCCCGCCGCCAGCGCCAGAGCGGAGGGATCGGTCAGCGCCATGACATTGTCGTCGGAAATGCTCTGCAGGTGCAGCAGGCGCCCGCCCGGCAGCAGGGTCATCACCGTGAGCCCGTCGTCCATGCCGCCCGCCACGACGAAGACCCTGCTGCCGACCGCCACCGTCTCGAGCACCGACAGCCCCGAGAACCGCGTGTCGCGCTCGTCGATGACGTGATCGGTCACGACCATGCCACCGTCCGCCCCCAGCGCCACCACCGAAACCGAACTGGACCCTTGGGCACCGACCAGCGCATAGGACTGTCCGGCCGTCTCCACAACGTGCACATGCGTCGGCGACTTGACCCAGAGACCATCGCGCACATCGACCTGCCCCAGCACCGACATCTGCCCGTCCGCACCGACCTGAATCCGCATCAGGCGGTTTCCGGCGGTCGACAGCGCCAGCACCGTCCCGTCCCCCACGTCAGCGAGGGCCGGGACGTCACCCGGCACTAACCCGAGTGTCAGAGACTGTTCTACTGCTGCGAACCGGCTGTCGCCCGTCTGCTGCCAGATATTCAGGCTCTCGTGCTGGCGTCCCGCGCCGATCAGGAACTCCCGCCCGCCCGACTGCAGCATTGTCAGCGCGGTCAGGCCCTGCGTCCCGCCTTCCCCCGACACCGACAGGCCGAGGTCCGCCGCGATCTCGCCATTCGTCGCCAGCCGGACACCGCTCAGCGTCTGCCCGCCGGCCGCCAGCAATTGGGTGCTGCCGTCCGACTGCATCGCCAACAAGCTCCAGGGCGGCTCGAGACTGTGCGAGACCCCGAAGGAATGGGAATCCTGCCAGGTGAGAGTGGCCATGTCCCAGGCCTGTACGCGCCCCCCCTGCCCGGTCACGCTGTAAAGCATGCCCTGGTCCGGCAATACGACAAGATCGCTCAACCCGGTCAGCGCATCGACGTGCCCGTCGCTGCGCGTTGTTGCGTGACGTATCAACATTTCGCTTGCTGCCCATTCTCAGTCTCACCGCCGGGGGCAGACTGGACATCGGGCTTGTCGGGAGCGGGCAGGATTCTTGTCCAAATCTGGGAACATGACGAGAATGCGGTTCAAATCGGACCCATCCCGAGCGCCTCACCCTTGCGGGGGCGGGGCATCTGCGGCATCACACGGCTCAGCATTGATCCCAAACGGTGATCCGCACATGCCCGACCGCCAGCGCTTTACCATCCTGCTTTGCACCTATCAGGGCGAACGGCATCTGCCCGCGCAGTTGGAGAGCTACCTCGCACAGACCTACAAGGCCTGGGACCTGTGGGTCAGCGATGACGGGTCGCGCGATGCCACACGCGCCCTGATCGAGGCTTTCCGCGCCGAGGCCGGGCCGGACCGGACGGTGCGGATCATCACGGGGCCCGGGCAGGGAGCGACCCGGAACTTTCTGTCGCTGCTGTGCCATCCGGATCTTCCCCCCGGCCCCGTGGCGCTGTCGGACCAGGACGACATCTGGCTGCCGCACAAGCTCGAGCGCGCGGCAGCGGCGCTGTCGGCGGCGGCCCCCGTGACGCTTTACGGCGCACAAAGCCATTACGTGGACGCGGCCCTGCAACCGATTGGCAAATCCCCCCTGCCCCGGCGGGCCCCGAGTTTTGCCAATGCGCTGACGCAGAACATCGTCAGCGGGTATACCATGGTGCTGAACGACGACGCGCTGGCGCTGGCGCGCCGGGCCGGGGTGCCCGCCGCGGCACTGCCCTATCACGACTGGTGGCTCTACCAACTGATCTCGGGGGCCGGCGGCACGGTCGCGATCGACACAGAGCCTGCCGTGCTCTACCGCCAGCACGGCGACAACGTGATGGGCGCCCATCACGGCATGGCCGCGACCCTGAGACGGATGCGGATGGTCCTGGACCGGCGCTACGGCGACTGGTTGGACGCGAACATGACGGCGCTGGAGGCCTGCGACGCCCTCCTCACCCCGGACGCGCGGTCCCGGCTGGCGGCGGTGCGCGCCGTGCCGCGCGGCCATACCCTGCGGCGGGTGCTCGCCTTCGCCCGGGCGGGGCTGCACCGCCAGACACGGCGGACCACCGCGATGCTCTATCTCGCCGCGGCCCTGGGGCGGGTCTGAGCGGCGCGGGGCATGCGCTCAGACCACGCCCGCCCGCAGCAGGTCGTGGATGTGCAGGACGCCCAGGGGCACTTTGGCCGCGTCCACGATGATGACGACATTCACCTTCCGGGCGTTCATCAGCGCAAGCGCCTCGGGCGCGCGGCAGTCCGGCGCCAGGGTCAGCGGATCGGGATTGGCGATATCCAATGCCCTGCGCTCCATCAGGCCCTCCATGTTGCGCCTCAGATCACCATCCGTGATGATGCCGCTGACCCTGCCGTCCTTCATCAAAACACCGACACCGAAACCCTTGGAGGTCATGGCCAACAGGACCTCCGGCATCGGTGCGGTCTCGTCCAGCACGGGAATGGCGTCGCCGCCATGCATCAGGTCGGACACGCTGCGCATCTGCGCGCCCAGCTTGCCGCCCGGGTGATAGATGCCGAAATCCTCGGCGACGAAGCCGCGCTGCTCCATCAGCGCCACGGCCAATGCATCGCCAAGGGCCAGCGTCAGCGTGGTCGAGGTCGTCGGCGCCATCCCGATAGAACAGGCCTCGGGCAGCTTCGGCAGGGTCAGCCGGAAATCGGCCGCCCGCATCAGGGTGCTGTCGGGATTGGAGGAGATCCCGATCATCGGGATCCAGAACCGCTGCGTGTGATAGACGATATCGCGCAGCTCCGTCGTCTCGCCAGAATTCGAGATCAGGATGCAGACGTCGTCCGATCCGATCATGCCCAGATCGCCATGGCTGGCCTCGGTCGCGTGCACGAAATACGACGGCGTGCCGGTCGAGGCAAGCGTCGCGGCCAGCTTGCGCCCGATATGCCCGGACTTGCCGATGCCCGACACGATCACCCGCCCCTTGCAGTCGATCACCTTGTCGATGACGGCCTGGAAATCCGGCGGCAGATGATCCGCGAGATAGGCCAGGGCATCGGCTTCGATCATCAGGACGCGGCGGGCGACATCGGCACTGGGCGCAGCAGGTTCATGCATCTTGGGTCACTTCCGGTATGTAGCTCCGTCCGCCCGCCCTCGGGGGGAGCGCGCCAGAAAAGCACCCCCATGAAGGGGGCGGACAGTGTAGCGGCCGTCACACTTAGATGGGTATTTCACCTGTTGCAACCGGTCGGAAAGCCCGCCCGCTCACGGCTGCGGGGCAAAGGCGGCCTTCAGGCTGGTCAGATGGATGTCCAGCAGTTCCTGTGCGCGTCGTGCATCGGAAGCTTCCGCGTAGCAGCGGCATTCAGGGGCATTTCCCGACCCCCGCAGATGCACGATCTCGTCCTGGGCGAAACGGACGCGCAGACCGTCCGTCAGGTCCACCGATTGCTCCGCGCCGACCCCTTCGAAGAACCCGGCCCGCGCCGCCTTGTCACCGCTCAGCGCGGCGATCAGGGCCGCCGAGCGATCGGACGCGATGCCCTGGACCCGGTCAGAGGCTGTGAACCGGGCCGGCAGATCGGCCGCCAGCGCGCGCAGGTCCTGCCCCGCCGCGCGCGCGGCGGCCAGCGGTGCAACGAGGGGCAGCAGGCTGTCGCGGGTCATCAGCGGTTTCAGGGTGCCCGTACCGGCCTGCGCCGTAAAGCCCAGCAGGAAACCTCCGTTGGCCTCATATCCCACGACCTTGCAAGCCGGGTCCTGCGCAAGCATCTGCTCCATCGCCGAAATGACGAAGGGCGACCCGATGCGGGTGCGGACGATGGTGTCGAACTCTTCCATCCGGTCCACAAGCGTATTGGAGGACACCGGCGTCACGAGCGTATCGGCCCCCAGCAGACGCGCGGTGACCGGTCCGAGCACATCCCCCTGAAGCAAGGCACCGTCCGACCCCGCCAGCATCGGGCGGTCCCCGTCGCCATCCGTCGAGACGATCGCATCGAGCCCATGGTCGCGGGCCCAGCCCGCCAGCAGAAGGCGTGTGTCGGGATCGACCGCTTCGGTATCGACGGGGATGAACACATCCGAGCGGGCCAGCGACACCGTCCGCGCCCCCAGTCCGCGCATGATCTGCGTCATGACATCGCGCGCAACCGAACTGTGCTCGTAAACGCCTATGCGCAGCCCGCTCAGGGCCTCCGGCCCGAACGCCCGCAGGTAGCGGTCGACATAGTCCGGCAGGACCTGTGTACTCTGTCGCAGGTCGCCCCTGCCAGGCGCATCGCGGTCCTCCACCTCCAAGGCCGCGACGATCGCCGTTTCGTGGTCCTTCGAAATCTCGCCGTCCGGAACATAGAACTTCAGCCCGTTGCGATCCGCGGGAATATGGCTGCCGGTGATCATCACCGCCCCGTCCCCTGCCGCCATGCAGGTCATCGCAAGAGCCGGTGTCGGCACGGCGCCGTGGCTGACGGCCGTCAGGCCTGCGGCCCGGATGGCCGCGATCACCGCATCCGCGATGGCGGGGGAAGAGGGGCGCAGATCCCATCCCACATGCACGGCCCGGCCCTGCGGACAAGCCGCGATGAAGGCCCGCACGTAGCGGCGCACCAGATCCTCCGAAAGCTCCGATACGAGCCCGCGCAGGCCGCTGGTTCCAAATTTCGGTGCCATTGAACGTCCCCTTGTCCTGTGTCTTCTACCTATGTCTCTGACACGGTTGCCGGTGCAAGGCCCTCCGGGACGGTTTCAGCCTTTACCGCACCCCCGGTGACGCAGGAGCCACCCGGCATCGGGGCCCCGACGGAACCCTTCCCCGACGAGGCGCACCTGCCGGGACAGGCCTGATCCGATATTTTTTCAAAGGCGCCGCGGCACGATGTCTTCGCGATCCGATCCACCGGATGCCGCAGCCGCGCCCGGACGCAGGACCCATCAGTCCCGCATGTCCAGCGGCTTTCAGAGCCTAGAAACTGATCATGTCGTCACTGATGTTGGCTGCGAGCGTATTGTTGATGACGACAGTGACTCCCTGGTCGGCAAAGACGACATCCTCGTCCACCTGGCTCATCCGCCCACGGACATCCGCGGCGCTGGTGTAGCCGAAGCCTTCGAAAGACAGGACATCCCAGACTTCCATGTCCAGGACCTCGTGGGTTCCGTCGTCCTGCTCCGAGAAGACGAAGCGATCCGACAGCATGCCGCCCACCAGGGCGTTGTCGCCGCTGCCGCCTTCGAGTTGATCCTGGACCCCCAGATTGCGCACGTAGGATATCAGGTCCGGATAGGTGCCGTTGATGAACTCGTTGCTCTGCGAGAAGCCGGTGACGACCTCTTCGCGGCTCAGACCGCCGTCGATCAGGTCGATCCAGCCCTGCCGTTCGGCGTTCGAGGGCGCCCGGTCCAGCACGTTGTTGTAGAGCAGCGTGACGAACTCCTCGTCCGTGGTGGTGCCGTAGCGGGTCTGGAATTCCGAGGAATTCGTGAAACCCGACACCACGGACTGGAAGCTCTGCCCGTTGCCGAGGATCTCGGCCCAGCCCTTCAGGCCGGCCTCGTCCGGCGCCCGGTCCAGCGTCGCCTGGTAGAGCCGGTAGACGTCGTCGATCCAGATCGCGTTCGAGGCCTTGTCGATGAACGCATTGGCCGCGCTGGCAGTCAGGTTGACGAATTCCTGCGTCTCGGAGAATTGTAGCGCCACCTCCTGGCGCGTCAGCGAGCCGTTGTCGAGCGCATCGACGAAGCCCTGCGCGCCCGCGCCGGGCTCGCGCTCCAGCACGTTCTGGAACAGCAGTCCCACGAATTCGCTGTTGTCCACGCCGCCGTAGACGCGCTGGAATTCGGCGGAGTTCACGAAGCCCGCGGAGACCTCTTCCAGCGAGAAGCTGCCGTCGACGATCCACTGCGTCCAGAGCCCGTGGCTGACGTAATCCGGCGCCCGGTCCAGCAGCGCGTCATAGAGCCGGTAGACCTGCGACGAGACCTCGCGCACGGCGCCGATGTCCAGCCCGTCGCCCCAGAGCGCGTCGTCGCCGTCCTGGCCCCGCAGGCGGTTGTCGCCGAGGTCGCCGAAGATCTGGTCGTCGAAATTCGAGCCCTGGACCCATTCGATGTTCGCCAGGCTGTGGGTGAAGCCGTCCTGCCCCTCCGCCGTGGCGGTGCCGGCGCTCAGATCGACCATCACCCCGGTATCCAGACGGTGATAGCGGATCTGGTCGCGGTCGCCGGCGCCCCCGTCGACGGTGTCGTTGCCGCCGTCACGCAGGTCGAAGCTGTCGGCCCCGTTGGATCCGGCCAGGATGTCGGCGAAGGCGGTGCCGCGCACCTGCAGGTAATCGACCTGGTCGCCACCGGTGATCGTGTCGGTGCCGCCGAAGCCATCGTTGCTGACCAGCCCGCTGGTCAGGTTGACGACCGCGCCCTGGGTCGCCTCCGCCCCGTTGGCGTCGCGCTGGAACAGGAATTTCACCTCTCCGGTCGAGACGGACAGGTCGAAGGTGTCGTCGCCGCGGCCGCCGGTCACCTCGAGATAGCCGCCATCGCTGACGTCGAGGTCGAAGATGTCGCCGGTGTTCGAGCCGACGATGCCAAGGCCGTAGCCCAGCATGGGAATTTCGGCATTCAGGATCGTCGTGGTGCCCTGGAACCCCTTGTCGATCGTGGCGTTGCCGGTGGCGTTGACGGTGATCACCTGCGGGATGCCGGAGTCGCTCAGGCTGTAATGCGCCACGTTCAGGAACGAGGTCGCGCCCAGCGATGCGGTCTGGATCGTGTCGACCCCGGCGCCGGCGTCGATGTCGTCGAAATCGGTGTTCGACCCGGGATCAAGAAAGTCGTTTCCGTTGCCGCCGCGCAGCTGGTCGCTGCCCGCGCCGCCGATCAGCGTGTCGTTGCCTTCGCCGCCCTCGAGCCGGTCGTCATCCGCACCGCCCACCAGGCTGTCGTTGCCGTCGCGGCCGCGCAGCGTGTCGTTGCCGGCACTGCCGACCAGCGTGTCGTTGCCGTTGTAGGCGTCGAAGAGATTGTCGCCGCCGTCGCCCAGCATGAAGTCGTTGCCGTCCCGCGAGCCGCGGAATTGTTCGATATTCGAGACGGTATGGGTAAAGGCATTGCCGTCCCAGGTGCCGGTGACCACGCCGCCCGGCAGATCGACGTTGACCGCGCCGACGCCGCCGCGGTCATAGCGCAGGGTATCGAAGTTGCCACCGCCGTCCACGGTGTCGTTGCCCTGCTCGAGGATGAAGCGTTCGCTGCGCGCGGATCCCAGGATATTGTCGGCAAAGTCGGTGCCGCGGAAATCGAACGTGCCGGTACCGCCGAGGATGTTGATCATGTCGGTGCCACCGAAGCCGTCGTTGCTGACCACCCCGGTGGCGAGGTTCGCGGTGACCCCTTGGGATGGCCCGTCCGCGTAGCCGCCCCTGTAGTTGAGCCGCGTGGTGCTGCCCTCACTCAACGTCAGGTTGAAGATATCGTTGCCGCCCATGCCAGCGGCCTGCAGAAAGGCGTTCGGGGCCGACCCCGCCGTCAAGTTGAAGGTGTCGTTCTGTCCGGTGCCGTACAGGCTCAGACCTTCCTGGAGGGCATTGTTCACCGACAGGACCGTATCCGTGCCAAGACCCGTCTTGACCACGCTCATCGTGTTCGCGTTTCCGTCGAGGTTGACGCTGACGGGCCCTGCAATCTCTTCGTAGGTGAGGTCGACATAGGTCTGGGCGCTGGATCCCGACAGGTCGATCGTGTCGTTGCCGCCGCTGCCAACGATCGCGTCGCCCTCGAATTGCGGTGCGGCACCGGGGTTGATCTGGTCATTGCCGTGACCGCCGCCCAGAAAATCCTCGTTGGCGCTGCCCAGAATCGTGACCGGCTGCGAGACGCCATCGAACAGAAACTCAGCCCCGATTTCCGAACCCGACGCATCCAGGTTGATCGGCTGCAGGTTCAGCAGCCCTTCCAGGACACCGCCATCCCCGTCATTTTCGATCTGGTCCTCAATTGCCGCGATAAAGGTCGTCAGGTTCCATGATACCCCTGCAATCGACAGGACGAGATTTCCTGAGTTGTCCCTGATCGTCATGCTGTTCAGCGTGCCGGTCGGATCGCCGCCGGGTCCCGACTGGAAATTCGAACCGATGAGCGTCGTGGTGAATCCCGAGGTCTGGTCAATAACGTCAATTTGCGTCGCCGTCAGCGAAGCGACATCAGCGTCGGCAAAAGCGTCTTCGAAAAATGCATTGGTGGTTCCGGAAAAGGTGATGTTGGCAGGCATTTAATGTACGACCCTCGTTTATCATTTATCTGCTCCGAAGCGCCCAGCTCCGGAAAGTTACGCGTTACATTGTTCACAAAGTTCGCTTTGGCGATACAAGTGCATTAGTGCGCAGGACTGTAACAAGTTTTTGATCCGGATCAACAAAGTATCGCCTTATTGCAGCACGGCCGTGTCGTGCAGATCAGGTCCGCTCGCCTGTGAGCAAGGTTGCGATGCCGCACTGGCAAACGAGGACCCGAGCTTCTTTCGGTCGGTGGAAGGCTGACACTCTAGCCGAGCCGCCTCTCCTCCGGCGGTCGCGGACAATACGTGGTGTTTCGCGCGCGAAACACGCTCCCCGATCAGCCGCCGCCGGCCATGTTGCGGTTGTGATGGGCGATGGCCGCCTCGATGTCGTCGTAGTAGGTGAGTCCGCCCTCTTCGAGCACCGCGGCGGCATCGCACAGGGTCCGAACCTGGGCCATCGAATGGGTCACCATCACCGCCCCGGCAGAGCGCAGCCGCGCCTTGAAGACGCGGTCGCTCTTCTTGCGGAATTCGGCATCTCCGACCGCGGTGATCTCGTCGACCAGATAGGTGTCGAAGCCGATCCCCATGGACACCCCGAAGGCAAGCCGCGACCGCATCCCCGAGGAATAGGTGCGGAACGGCAGGTGGAAATGCACGCCAAGGCCGGCGAAATCCTCGACGAAATCGATCAGCGCATCGGTATCCACCCCGTAGATCCGCCCCACGAAACGCGCATTCTGCGCCCCGCTCAACTCGGGGTGAAAGGATCCGGCGAACCCCACCGGCCAGGAAATCGTGCCGCTCGACACGATCCGTCCCTCGGAGGGGGCCTCTGTCCCCGCAATGATCCGCAACAGGGTCGATTTGCCCGCCCCGTTGCGGCCCAGCAGCGCCACTGCGCGCCCGGTGGGAAACACGACATTTATGCGGTCGGCCACGATCTTGCGGCGGCCGTCCAGCGCATAGATCTTTGTAAGGTTATCGAACCTGATCATTGCGCGCTCAGCGGCGGTCCTTGACCGAATAGATCACCAACGACGTGATCGACCAGATCAGGAAGAGGAATAGCCCCACCAGCATCAGAAGGGTGGGACGCGAGGGATATTTCGCGGTCTGCGCCTGTGTCGGCTCCATGTAGGCGGCCAGATAGCGGGTCTTGCGCCGCGCTTCGGCCTGGGCGGAATCATAGGCTGCCAGCGCGCCCACATAGGTCTTCTCGGCAAACTGGCGGTCTAGGGTAAGGCGCTCGTATTCCCCGACGATCTCGGAAAAGGCGTTGTCACCCACCTCTGCCCCCTGGAAACCGAGTTTCTGACGTTCGGCGCCGATGCGCTTCTCGATCACCGCCAGCCGACGCTCGGCCTGTTCCAGCCGCGGATCGCCCGCCCGTGCGGTATCGTTCAGCATATCGATTTCAATCAACGCCTCGGCCTGCTGGACGTGTAGCGAACCCAGAAGGCCTGCCTGGCTTTGCAGGTCGCTCTCGGGGTTGATGATCTGGTTTTCGTTGCGGAAGCGGGTGATGGTCTCGCGCGCCTCCTTGAGCCGCTCCTGCGCCACGTCAAGTTCCTCGCGGGCATAGCTGATGGCATCCGCCCGGGCGATCGCGCTGAGCTGGTTGATCATCTCGGAGCTCTCGTCGAACAGGGTCTCCGCAATCTTCGTCGCGTCCTCAGGGGCGAAGGCGCGCACCTCCACTTCCAGCAACCCCGAGCCCGCGCCATAGGACAGCCGTACCATATTGTTCCAGTAGGAAACCAGATCCTCCACCGAGGCGTCCGGATCGAGCGAGAAGATCGGATCGCCTTCGGGTTTCGACCATATCCTGCGCAGATCGAGCGCCTTGTCGATATCGACGACAAGGCGCTGGCTCTGGATGAACTCGTAAAGGATGTCGGTATCGCTCGAACTGGATCCCGAAAAGCTGGTCAGACCACCCAGCAGGTCAATCGCGGAGTTGTTGTCTTCGCGGCGCACCGAAAACCCCACCTTAGAGACATATTGATCCGCGGCCAGGGTCCACAGGTACCACCCCGAGACGCCAGTGGGGACAAGCACGACCAGAACAAAGCTGAGGATCAGAAGCGCATGGCGCGGTCGCATGAACGCCCGCGCGACAGTCGGCGGGACCTGATCCGGCGCCTGGGCGGTCGACCCGGAGGGCGGCACCGCCTCGGCAGCCTGCTTTGCAGGACCAGGGGATCCGGGCCGGGGCAACGGCGACACATCCGGCATCCTGGGCGCCGTGGGCACAGGTGAAAACTTCTCACGCTTGGTCATGCATATGCCTTTTCTTTCAGTCCGGGCAACGGGTGTCCCACCTTGCATATACCCGTGGCAAGGGATCATAAAGATGTTATGCAGCCGCGATGACATACGATACGGCCCTGCCCCTGCCCGCCCGCCAGCCCCGGCGACGTTTCGCCTCGCTGCGCGCCATCGGCGCGTTGATCCTGCGCGAGATGTCGACCACCAATGGCCGTTCCCCCGGCGGATACCTCTGGGCCGTGCTCGAACCTGTGGCGGGCATCGGATTGCTGTCGCTGGTCTTTGCGGCGGCCTTTCGCAGCCCCCCCCTCGGGGTCAGCTTTCCAATGTTCTACTCCACCGGCATGCTGCTTTTCCTGACCTTCACCGACATCCACAACAAGGTAGCGCAGTCACTGCATTATTCACGGCAGCTGTTGGCCTACCCCACGGTCACTTTCCTGGATGCGATCATTGCGCGTTTCGTGCTCAACCTCATGACCCAACTCATGGTCGGATACGTCATCCTGATGGGTTGCATGCTGCTGTTCGAAACAAGGGTCACGCCCGATCTGACGGTCATTGTCGAAGCCTTTACGCTGACCGCGCTGCTGTCCCTAGGGATCGGTGTCCTGAACTGCTACCTGTTCACCCGGTTCGACATCATGCAGAAGGTCTGGTCGATCCTGATGCGACCGATGTTCATCATCTCCGGGGTCTTCTATCTGTTCGAAAGCCTGCCCGAGACCTATTCCGACTTCCTGTGGTACAACCCGCTGGTCCATGTCATCGGCCTGATGCGCCGCGGGTTCTACGGCACCTACGACGCCACCTACGTCTCCCCCGCCTATGTGACCGGCCTGTCGCTTGTGTGTCTGGCGGCCGGGCTGCTGCTGCTGCGGCGCAACCACCGCGACCTGCTCAACGGGATCTGATTGGCCATAATGGGGTGATCAGACGACGTATGGTTCCCGAACGCCAGATGGCATCAAGCGCCAGAAGCGTCTCAAACATGGATGACAGAGACGCATCCCATGCCTGTACGGACGCGCCTTCATCCAAGGCGGGCGGGAAGGCGGGAACCTGCTTGCCAAGCTCGCAGGCCACGTTTTCAATCCCGCTGCACAGGGCGGCCCGCAGATCCGGAAGCGCCGCGGGATCGTGCGGGCGACTTGGGCCCGACATGATACGGTCGTGATATCCCGCCTCGGATTGCCAGCGCGAGTCCGCGAACAGCAATGCAGCCTCCTCCTCCGGCAGCAGGGCAGTGATGCGCTTGTGCGTTTCGGCCACCAAGGGACGCAACCGGTGCACATGGCGCGGCAGGACGGCCCAGGACCGGGCCGCATCCGGCATCGGGCACCAGCGCTGAAAGACGAACTCCGCCGCAGTGTCATGCGCCGTCCTCCGGAATTGTCGATTGCGCAGAAAAAAGCCGGTCAGGCTCGGCGGTGCCGCGGCGTTGCGCACGGACGGAGCGGGCAGCGTTATGCCATAAAGGGCCGCAAAGTCGGCCACCGCATCGGGCCGGGTCGGACGGATATGCAGGCGCAGGTTGGGAATGGCCGCCCAGGCCTCCAGCAGCGGCCCGAAGCGGTAGAGCGGTGTGCCGCGGTCCAGCCAGGCATCCAGGCTCGGCGCGCCCCAGATCCCCCATTGCCACCAGGCCGCGTTGATCCAGTCGACCGGCGGACGCAGGTAGACCACCGCATCGACCGGCGGGTTGCCCCGCGCCTTCAATTCCTCAGCGAACCAACCGGGATGCGCAAGCCAACCTTCGCTGGACAGGATCGGCACATGCCGGAGCGAGCGGGCCCGGTCCAGGGCCCGGGTCAGCCCCGTCGCCAGCGCCGCAGGGCGGGTCTCGGGGGACAGATTCGGCCAGTTGAGATAGCCGTAGACCGACCGCTGCCCGAGGGCCCTGACCGCGGCGCCGTAAAAGGGTCTCAGTCCGGATCGGCCGTGACGGCACCCAACATAGCGCAGCGGCCTGTCGAGGGTGCTGGCGGAGTGGTCCGGCCGGGCGGTCAGCGCCGCCTGCAGAGCCGAACTCGCGCATTTCGGCGCCCCGAGGTGCAGGATGAGATGCGGATCGGTCATGACATATCAGCCGACAGGACCGCCAGCAGCGCCGCGACATCCATGCCATCGGGGCCGGGGCAGGGCAGGGCGGTGCCGTTGGGGGCTGCGCGCACCGCGTCGCCCTGCGCCCCCAGGTCAAAGGCCAGCACGGGCAGGCCGGTGGCCAGCGCCTCATGGGTGGTGAAGGAAAAGGTCTCGGGCCAGACCGACGGCACAAGCCAGGCCGTGATGCCGTAGCGGGCCACCAGCCCCGGCAGATCCTCGATCCGGTACCGGCCATGCACGCGGGCGGGCGCGGCTAGCGTGTATTCCGGCGCCAGCCGCCCGATCACCACCAGCCGCGCCGCCCCCGAACGGGCCAGCGACTGGCTGAGCTGCACGAGCACATCCGCCCCCTTGTGCGGGCCGATGTTGCCCAGCACGCCGATGATCGGCACGCCGTCCGCCCGCGCGCCGGGGCGCAGCCGGGGCGGCACCACGGGCAAGGCGTGGGGGCGGGTGGTGATCGCAGCGCGACAGGACGGATAGGCCATGCACAGGATATCGCGGCTGGCCTCGGAAAAGACCTCGATCCGGGCGGCCGCCGCCAGCAGTGCGCCCCATTCCGCCTGCCAGGCGGCCAGGCCGGTCCGCGTGCCGTCGGGGCCGCGCCAGTGATGTGCCGGATCGCGGCCCGCGGTGTTTTCAGGCAGGGGCACACCGCGCCAGACACCGTCGGCACCAAGCAGGGTATAGCTGGGGCTGATGGGAAAATAATCATGCAGCAGCACCTCGACGGGTTGCGGTTCCGGCCCGACCGCCCGGGGTCCCCTGCCTGCCAGTGACAGCAGCACGCGCGGCAGGCCGGCGGGGTCGGCGTCGCCCACGCCGCAGGAATAGATGATGCGGCGCCGGGGCAGACGGCTTACCAGGGCCTCCACAGTCTCTAATCCGTCGGAAATACCTGCGGTCATACCCTCGGGCCCGTGCAATTCCAGCGTCCACCGCCAGCCCCGCCCGACACGCAGGACCACCGCACTTTCCCCCGCCCCGGTCCGCGCGGCGATCCGGGTTTGCAGGTCGCTTTCGGCCCCGCCGCCCATGGCATGGGCCAGCCAGACCGGGACCGGATCCCGCGCCCTGGCGGCCGCCAGCGACAGCCCGAGCGCCAGCCGCGCCGTGACCAGCGGATCGGCGGCCACGAAGCTGCGCACCTCGGCATCGAAACCGGGATAGCGATTCGAGATCACGTCCGCATTCCGCTGTATCAGAGCCTTTTTCGCGGCGGATCCGAAGGAGGCCCCGCCGCGATGTTCCACAAAGAGATCCGCCGCCGCCACATGCCGCCCGCCCGCGAGGAGGGCCTTGCGGCACCAATCCACCTCCTCGCCGTAGCCGCGGCCGAACGCCGTATCGAACTGCGGTATCCGGGCAAGGTAGCGCGGCGACAGCGCCATGCAAAACCCCACGCCGGTCGGCAGGTCCACCCTTGCGGCGGCTGCATTGATCCGGGCCGCCTCCTGGGCAAGGTCATAGCCTTCCCCCGGCCGCAGATCGACCCGGCGGGAAATCACCGGCACCGTGAAGATCTCCGCATCGTTGGAAAATGGCGTGACGGAAGCGACCGTCGGATCCTCCAGCGGCGCAAGCAGTCGCGCCGCCCAACCCGCAGGCACAAGCGCGTCGGAGTTGAGCAGCACCACCGGCGCCCCAGGGTCGCGTGCACGGGCCGCCGCCAGCCCGCGGTTTGCCGCGCCCACGAAGCCCAGGTTGGTCTCGTTCAGGATCAACGTCACCCTATCCTTTCTGGCCTGCGCCCAGCCCTGCAGCCAGGGCCGCAGTTCGGGATCGGAGGACTGGTCCTCGACCGCTATGAGGTGCCAGCCCGGCGGGCTGTGCCGTGCGACCCGCTCCAGCGCCTCGCGCAGCAGCTCCAGGGCATTGTAGACCGGCATCACGATGATGAAGGCATCGGAGCCCGAGGGGGGCGGTGCCCCCGCGGGGTCAAGGACCGCTGGGTCCAGCGCACCGGCCGGGGAGGGTGGCACCAAGCTCAGCGCTTCCTTGACCCGCTCGCGCGCACCCAGATCCCCGGTGCGCTTCCAGCGCCAGATCACCGGAGCAAGGCGTATCAGCCTGACGCAGAAGGGTATGAACCTCCGGGCCCGTGCCAGCCTGATCTGACGGTCGCTGAACCCCGAAAACGGCTGGACAAATGTGCCGTCGGCATGTTCCACCACAAGCTGCGCGGGGCCGGGGGCATAGGGCAGGTCGAGAACGAACGGCGCCTGTCCGTCCGGATCGCGCGGTCCGGGCAGCGCGCTGCTTTCGGCAGCCCCCTGGCGCAGGATGACGCGGACGGTCGCCGCCCGCCCCCTTACCGTCAAACGCCCGGCCTCGACCGAGATACGTTCGATTGCGCCAACCGGATGCCCGGCCGGATCCTGCAGGAGCGGACCGGGACGGTCGAGCTTGGCGGTTTCGGCAGCGTAGTACTGGAAGACGCGGTAGGTGCGGATGAACAGCAAGGATTTTCCCTCTTACCCCGATCGGCTCCGGATAGTGACCTCACCGGGCGGATGCAAGAACTCCGCGAGAGGAAATGTTTCGCGCGCGAAACATTTCCCGCAGGAGGCTGTGGTCAGTCGGAATCCTGCAGATGGCGCCGCAGGGCGTCGATGAAATCCGGGGTCACGCCCGGTCCGGACAGGACCAGACGGTCCTTGCCGTCATGCTGCATGAATACCCCCTTGCGGGGTTCCTCCCGCGGCGCGGCCGGGGGTGCCTCGGCGGTCTTCAGACGCTTGAGGAACCGCTCCAGACAGGCCTTTTCCGCCTGCGGGTCGCGGGCGTCGGCCTCCTGCAGGTCCCGGGCCAGCCGGGGACCGCGCCGCGGGTCTTCCTCCAGCGCGGTGGAAAGCTTCAGGCCGAGCCTTTCACCGATGTCCTCGGGGAACCGCAGGACCGTGTCCAGCGCCGAGACCAGCCGGAGAAAAGAACCTATCTTGGAGCGTTTGGCCCGAGACGCATTGGCATAGAGACTGCGCAGGGCGACGCCCGTATCTTCAAAGACATTCATGTCCACCGCCCGGGCGGCGATGCGGGCGCGTTCGTAATGGCTCAGCCCGACACGGATTTCGTTTTCCTCGACCATGGCGAGATAACTCTCGGCGCTGTCTTCGGGCCGCCGCAGCAGCGCGAGCACCGTGTCGAACCCTGCGTCGGGCCGTTCCGCCGCAAGCCGCTTCAGCGCCGTCAGACGGCGCCAGCCGGAAATCAGCCCGTAGCGGTCCCCCGGCAGGGCTGCGACCTCGATCGGCATCTGCTGTCCGCGCGCCGCAATGGAGGCGCAAAGCGTGTTCAGCTCGTCATCATCGACACGGATGCGGTCGCGGACCAGGTAATCCGTTTCGATCGCGTCCAGGGACAGCGACAGCACCATGCGACCGTCCTCCCGGGCGCGCCGCAGTGTTTCGGACACTTCCTCGAGCGCGGCGACCAAGGAGCTGTCGCCAGCCACCTGCGCCACCGGGGCCCGGCGCGTCTGGGTGGGGGCAACGCCCATGAAATATGCCTTGGTTTCCAACGGCTCCTCCCGATATTCGGGGTTGGCGGCGGTCAGGCGCTTGCGTTTGCTCATGTCAGGCACTCCTTTGCTGAAGACAAAGCGCAATGTTCACCGGCAGCCGTAACCAAAATGCCGTTCCTGCGCACGCTCATTCCGCGACCTCGAGCAGGTTCAGTTCATCGCGCCGCCAGGCTCCGACCAGCAGCGCCTTGAAGGCGGCATATGTGGCATCGAAGGTTTCACGGCCACGGACGTAGGTTTCGCGGTTGAAATCGCGGTAATCGGCCTCGTAGATGCCCTGTACCTGTTCGCCGGCCTGGCCGATCAGCGCGGTGTAATCCTGCCGGTGCGGCGACAGCACCTGCCCCAGGTAGGTCTGCATCAGGCTGGCAAGCTCGCCCTGCTGGGTCGCGTCGTAGCGGGTCAGGACCGCGCGCACCGCGTCCCATTCAAAGGCCAGCCCGTCGCGGCCCAGGGCGCGGGCTGCCATGTTCTCGGCCTCCTCGATGGAGCCGAAGGTGGCCTGCAGCATGTCGAAGAACCGCCCCGTGGAATCGAATTCGAGGAACGAGGCGCCGAGCGGGACCAGCAGGATGTCCGCCGCCGCCAGCCCGTTGATCGTCAGGTACCCCAGGGCCGGGGGCGTATCGAGGAACACGACGTCATAGGCATCGAGCAGCCCGTCCTCGGCCAGGCTGTCGGTCAGCGCGTCCCAGAGCTTCCAGCCGCGCCCGGCCATGCGCCAGACCGGAATCTGGAACTCCGCCCAGTAGAGGTTCAACTGCGCGCCGATCAGGTCGATGTTGGACCAGTGGGTTTTCTGCACCAGGTCGCCCGCCTTCGTTTTCAGGGCTTCGACCAGCGTGTCGTCCAGGGGCTGCGGTGTCTCGCCACGGTCCAGCCGGCGCTGGTTCTCGGCCTGCTGGTGGCGCGCATAGTGGCGCGCGATCAGCGGAAAGACGGTGCCCCATTCATCTGCCACCTTGCCGCCGAAGATCGAGGTCATCGACCCCTGGCTGTCCAGGTCGATGACCAGCACCCGGTAGCCGTCCAGTGCCGCCGACATCGCCAGGTGCGCGGCGGTGGAGGTCTTGCCGACACCGCCCTTGAAGTTGGCCACGGCGGTGATCTTGGCGGGCAGATTCGCAGGACGGTAGGGCAGGTAGTTCTTGGCCTTCGACCCTTCGGCGGCGAAATGCGCTCTGAGCCGCAGAACTTCATCGAGGGTGAACCACTTCGCGGCACCCGCGCTTTCCGACCGGCCTTGGGGCAAATGCGGGTTCTGCTTGAGGACGCGGCGAAAATGGCCGGTGGCCACGGGAATTAGATAGCGGGTGATCTCCCAGGTCGAGAACCGGCGCAGGGTGCGCAGGCCGTCCTTCTCCAGTCCGCGCGACGCAAGGTCGCTGCGCCCCGCGGCACAGGCCTTGGCGATGGCCTGGAAGCTGGCGGTGTCCGCGGGGTCCCCCAGCTGGGAGAGCGCCGCATCGGGGGTGATGGTGAAGTAGGGCGGCAAGCCTGCCTGTGTGTCGCCGGGCATCGTGATATCCGTTCATGTTAGCATTATCTGCGAAGATATCACAAAAAGCGCAACATGGAACCTTATTCGCCACATCCTTGTTTTTTCTATGCAATGCAGGGGGTCAGGTTCTGTATCTGCATCGCATTTTCGGAGGGTGGCCCCGCAATATCCAGTTATTTTTTTGTTAGATATACGTTACGGGATCATGGGGTTCCAGCGAAGCCATTATGAGAAAAGGCAAATTCGCTCTCATCCGGGAACCGTGTGACTCCGATCCCCCGATAAGGCGATTCCGATCCGCCGCTTGTGCGACTCCGATCCGCCGATACTATGCTGGACGGACTCGGTGGATAACTTTAGGGTTGGTGTCACTGAAACCCCGATAAGAAGAAACGTCCATAAAGGACGTGAACGAGGGCACGAGCAGTGAGTGCGACATCCCGGACCGGCGGAGGCCTGCTGCCCGACCGCCACCCCACGGCGGATTTCTTCGTCTGCGATTTCCTTGACGTCAGCCTCAAGGACGATCTGGGCACGATGGAGCACCCGATCTTTTCGCTGGCCACGCGGCCCGACCGGCGGGTGCTGTCCTATGCGCATAACGATGTGCAGGTGCAGGTCACGCCCAGTGTCCGGGGCCGGGCGACGATCCATGACAAGGACATCCTGATCTACTGCGTGAGCCAGCTGATGGCGGCGCTCAATGCCGGGCGGGAGATCAGCCGCACGCTGCATCTCAAGGCGCATGATCTGCTGGTGGCGACCAACCGTGATACATCCGGCGATGCCTATGCCCGCCTCAAGGAGGCCTTCGAGCGGCTTGCCGGGACACGGATCACCACGAACCTCGCGACCGGCGGTGTGGAGACCACCAGCGGCTTTGGTCTGATCGAGGCCTGGGAGATCGTGCGCCGCTCCAGGGGGGGGCGGATGATGCATGTGACGATCACGCTGTCGGACTGGCTGTTCCGGGCGGTGCTGTCGCGCTCGGTGCTGACGCTGAACCGCGACTATTTCCGCCTGCGCAAGCCGCTGGAGCGGCGGATCTACGAGTTGGCGCGCAAGCATTGCGGGCGGCAGGCGGAATGGACCGTCAGCGTCGCGACCCTGCACAAGAAGGCGGGCTCCGCGGCCCCCCTGCGCGTGTTTCGCGCAGCTCTGCGCCGGATGATCGAGGCGGGAAACCTGCCGGATTACACGCTGCGCGAGGCGCCGGGCGATCTGATCGTCGTGACACGTGAAACCATGATCGAGGTGGCGGGCGCCCCGCTGCTCGATCCCCGGACGCTCGATGTGGTCCGCGAGATCATGCCGGGGGCGGACGTCCATGCGCTGGCCGCGCAATGGCAGGCCTGGTGGGCGTCATCGGGCCGCAAGCGCCTGTCGGACCCTCAGGCCGCGTTTCTGGGCTGGGTGCGCACGCAGGACGAACGGGGATAGAGCGGCGGTTTGTCCTGATCGTCTGACGAATACCCCCGACCCTGACGGGCCGGGGGCACGATTGACCGAATGCAAAGCCAAGAAGGCTCCTGCCAGCATGTGGACTAGGTTCGTCCCCCCTTCAGGCACGGCAGGTCACAGACGGTCAATTACAATTCAATTCGAAACATGGCGTCACATGGTTGACGATAGCGGATGTCAGACACGCATGCGTTGCATAATATAAACACACAAAGCTGCACCACATGAAGTAAAAACCGGAATATCCGGAAATTTCGGAAAAATACCCGCACTCGCTATACTTAGTTGGAAACAATCGCTGGTTTGCGCTCATATTAATGAGTAACCGGGGCGGATTCAGACCGAATCATTCGAAGCTGCGCTTCGAAATGCATCGGTCGTCCATATGCGAAATCATATCTTTTCAATCATGTCTTGTCTCTATTTTTGATCGATCACGCCGACATGCCGGGCCGGGCGTCGTACGGGGTTGCAAGGTGTCACCGCACGGTGGTCTCAGGAAGTCTTTACCGGGAAGCGCAATGATCGCGCTTGATGCCGCCTGTTCCGGATCGACTTTGCAGGAGAACCAGATGTCCGATACCTCAGCCGTTCACGCGCTACCCTATATCCAACCCGCCCAAGCGCAGAAACACGTCACCCACAACGAGGCGCTGCGGGTGCTCGATGCCATCGTGCAGTTGAGTGTGCAAAGTGCGGGCGACACCCCGCCCGCGACACCGACCGTGGGGGACCGGCACATCGTGGGCACCGGGGCCACCGGGGCGTGGGCCGGGCAGGCGGGGTCCATTGCAGTCCGGGAAGCTACGAGCTGGTATTTCCAGGTTCCGCAGGAAGGCTGGCTGGCCTGGCGGCAGGACACGGCCGGTCTTGTCGTCTTCGACGGCGCGGACTGGGTTCCCCATGGCGGGCCGGTCGTCGACAGCCTTCTGCAGTTCGGTGTGAATGCCGTGGCGGATGCGGTCAACCGCCTGACCGTGGCCTCTGAGGCGAGCCTGTTCGACAACGTCGGCGCCGGCCATCAGGTCAAGGTCAACAAGGCGGATGCGCCGGACACGGCCAGCCTGCTGTTCCAGACCGGCTTTTCCGGCCGCGCCGAGGTGGGCACTGCCGGGTCGGACGATTTCGCCATCAAGGTCAGCGCCGACGGGGCGGCCTGGCACACGGCCCTGTCGGTCGCCGCGGGCACCGGGGTGCCGGACCTGGCCGCGGGCACCATGATCGGCGGACAACCGGCCTATGCCCGCGACACCCTGCTGGGTCCGGTGAGCCAGAGCGCGGGTCAGCCCACCGGCGCCGTGATCGAGCAGGGCCAAGCCGCTTCGGGCAGATATGTGCGCTTTGCCGACGGGACGCAGATCTGCACCGGCGACCTGGAGACCTCGGCGGCAGCCGGCGTGTTGTGGACCTATCCCGTCCCCTTTGCCGACCCGCCCCATGTCACCGGCAGCATCGCGGTGACGGCAGCGCATTTCATCTCGACCAGCGGCACCGGCAGCGGCAGCGGCGTCACCGTCAACGGCTGGGCGCACAACGGCAGCCGGGTCGCGTCCTCGGCGCGCATGGTCGCGACCGGGCGCTGGTTCTGACGCGCGGCGGGCGCCAGCCCGTCAGGTTCGGGCGTAGACATCCTCGTAGCGCAGGATGTCGTCCTCGCCCAGGTAGCTGCCGGTCTGCACCTCGATCAGGACCATCGGCACCTTGCCGGGGTTTTCCATCCGGTGCACGGCGCCCAGCGGAATATAGACCGACTGGTTCTCGGTCAGCAGCTGGACGTCGTCGTTCACGGTGACCCGCGCCGTGCCCTGCACCACGATCCAGTGTTCGGAGCGGTGGTGATGGCTTTGCAGGCTCAGCGCGGCGCCCGGATGCACATGGATGCGCTTGACCTGGAAGCGGTCGGAGAGGATCAGCGTCTCGAACCAGCCCCAGGGGCGGTGATCGACGGGAAACTGCACCGCCTGCTTGGCCTTGCGAGTCTTCAGTGTAGAGACTGCTTTCTTGACGTTCTGGCTGTCGGACATGTCCGCGACCATCACCGCGTCGCGCATGGCCACGGCGACGATGTTCTTCAGGCCGATGCCCACCAGCTCGATCTCGTCGGTTTCAGAGCGCAGCAGCGTGTTCTCGCAATCGAAGGCGGTCGTGTGGGCGGTCAGCGCATTGCCCGACGCGTCGCGGTGGCTTTCCTGCCAGACCGCTTCCCAGCTGCCCAGGTCCGACCACTTGCCGGTGAACCGCACGACGCTGACGTTGGCGGCCTTTTCCATCACCGCGTAGTCGATGGAGATGTCAGGCACCGCCGCCCAGAGTTCGGGGTCGATACGGGTGAAGCCGAGATCCTGGACGGCGTTTTCCATCGCCGCCTCGACCGGCGCCAGCACCTCGGGCGCATGAGCGCGGAAAGCGTCGAGCAGCACGTCGGCGCGGACCAGGAAGACGCCGGCGTTCCACAGGTAGCGGGGGTCCTGCAGCAGGGTCTCGGCGCGGGCCTGGTCGGGTTTCTCGATGAAGCTTTCGAGCCGCATGACCTGCGGATGGCTCTCGGCCCCGCTTTCGAGCCAGCCAAAGCCGGTTTCGGGGCGGGTGGGCGCGATGCCGAAGGTGACGATCTGCCCCTCGCGGGCCGCGACCGCCCCGGCGCCGACGGCATCGCGAAAGGCCTGCGGATCGGCGATGGCATGATCCGACGGCACCAGCAGCATCAGCGCCCGCGAATCGGTCTGCGCCAGTTTCAGCGCCGCCGTGGCGGCGGCGGGGGCGGTGTTGCGCCCGTCGGGTTCGATCAGCGTGGCCTGGGCGGCGATGCCGCAGGCCTCGAGCTGTTCGCCCACGATGAAGCGGAAGCTGTCGCCCGTCACCAGCAGCGGATCGGCAAAGCCCGTACCCGAGAACCGCCGGGCCGAGGCCTGGAACAGGCTCTCGTCGCCCATGATATCGGCGAACTGCTTAGGAAAGCTCTTGCGGGACAGCGGCCAGAGCCGGGTGCCGGAACCGCCGCACAGAAGGACAGGAGTGATCATGGTTAGAGGCCTTTTAATGTCCGGGCCGGAGCATGCCGGGGCGGAAGCGGTCAGCGCCGCCGCCACGATACGTCCGACGATATCAGAATGTCTTGCGGCGCGACAGGACGGCTTCGTCGCGGTCGCGGTAGAAGGCAGTTTCGGGATCGCTGACGGCGCGGGCCTGGGCGAAGGCCCGGCTCGGGAAGGCCTTGGTCAGGGCGGTGGAATTCACCACGCTGAATTCCGCCGCTTTCAGCAGCCCGTCCAGCCCCGCCCGGTTGGGAGCGAAGAAGTTGGTAGGATCCTTGCCCAGCTCCTTGCCGGGGTAAAGTTGCAGCAAGGGGGTCTGATCGGCGTCGGGCGCGGCATCGGCCAGCTTGCCGAAGCCGCCGGAGTTGCGCATCACATGCCCGTCGATGGAGGCGGTTTCGACAAACAGCAGCCCGCCCTGGTTCATCACCCCGCGCACCCGGTCGAGCCCGAGCAGGATGTGGCGCAGGTGATAGATGACGCCCAGGCACAGCACGATGTCGAAAGTGCCGATGTCCTTGGGGTCGAGGTGGTAGATGTTGCGCTGGCGCCAGGAGACCTTGCTCTGCAGCGCCTCGGCGGCGATCGGAAAGCCGGTGGCCTCTTCGGCCACGTGGTCGAGCGAGATCACTTCGGCGGCGCCACGCCGTTCGGCCTCGAAGGAAAAGAACCCGTCCCAGGCGCCGATGTCCAGCACCCGCATGCCGGTCATGTCGCGGGGCAGACCGATGGTGTCGAGCACGGTGAGTTTTTCGGCGGTGCGGTCGGGACCTCCGGTGACGAAATCATCGTAAAGCCGGATCGCGTGGAACCAGTTGTGGGCCTTGGCCTTGGCCAGTATGGCGGCCTTGTCGGGGGTCTGGGGCATGCGGGGTTCCTTTGGTTTTTAAGCGTGTGTCAGGAGGCGGGAGTGCCGGTCGGGGCGGGCAGCTGGCGGCAGATATCGTAGGCGTAGCCGTCCCAGGCGGTGAAGGCGTCGAACAGGTGGCGCTCCTCCGGGGAAAGCCCGGCCAGATCGGTCGTGTAATCGGGATGCGGCGTAACGGGAGCCACCGACGGGAGGCCTGGGGCAAACAGGCCGTTTTCGGCCAGATGTGCCAGTACGGCTTGAGGTGCCTCGGCGATGCCGAGGAAAATCCGCGGTCCCAGCGCGTTGTGCAGGGCGCGGCGCAGCAGGGCGGCCTCTTCACCGATGGACTCCACGGACCGGTCCCCGGCGAGGCGGCGGATCTGGCCGTTGTCGATCTCGGGGCGCAGGGCGATGTCGTCGAGCCCGGCCTGCAGAAACGCGCCGAAGCCCGCGCCGTCCCCCCAGGCCCGCCAGAGCGCGTGCAGGCGCGGTCCGGGTTCGGCGAGCGTGGTGAGATAGTAATGCGGCCCTTCCAGTGCTTCGCCCGCCCCATAGTCCAGATCGCCGTGCAGATACCGCAGCGCGCGCTGTTCGGCCGAGGTCATCTGGCGCAGGTCTTCCAGCGTGTCGGGCCGGGCCGACAGCGCCGGGTCGAGAAACTCCTCCGCCAGCAGAGTGTCGTGCAGTCCTTCGGGTTCCGCAGCGGGGATGCGCAGATGCACCAGCGTGGGGTGCTGGGCCTGTGCGAATTCGGCGGCAAGACGGTCGTACTTGCGGCGGAATTCGCGCGACTTCAGAAAGGCCTGACGCATGGCCGGCAGGGTTTCGAAGGTTTTCTGCCCGCTCTCTATCTCGGCATCGCTGGGATGGCGGGCGAGAATAAGCTGGTAGCCCAGCCGGATGGTGTCGGCATCGAGCGTCATGTGCCGCCCTTGTCGTCGTCCGGGTCCCTGGCCCCCTGACGGTCGATATATTCCTGCGAAGCGCGCAGATCGCGCCGCAGGGTGTCGATGGATGCGGAAGCCTGGAAGTTCACGAGGTTCTCGGGCGAGGGATCGCGGCCCAGCTCCTCGCGGAACACGGCCTTCACCTCCGGCCGGGTGAGCCGCATAGCCGCGAGCGTCGCAAAGAGCGCGGGCCGGTAGTGGCGGAAATCCTCGATGCGCCGGGCGCTGTGCACGCCCGCCCCCTTGAGCGGGGTCACGCGGCCGCGTTCGACCCGCTCGCCGTCGACCCGGGCGACCGCCTGGTCGATGCGCGCGGCATCGGGGTCCCGGTCGGGCTGGAACCAGCCGACCGCGCGGGCCAGGGTGGTCGCGGGATCGCTCTGCAGCGTGTCGTATTCGATCACCAGCTGGCGCGCGGCGAAATCCGACTGCACCCATTTCTCGCTGAAGGCGCGGTAGGAATCGAATTGCGTGCCGGCGAAGACGCGGAAGTTCTCCAGCGTGTCGGCACCGCCGTTGCGCACGTGCAGCTCGAAGTTGGACACCACGGAGGGGATGAAATCGCGGTACTGGATGAGGTATTTCCGCCGGGCGATCTGCGGCATGCCGAGGTCGAAGTCATGGCTCTTGCTCAGGTGGACATCGCGGCGCTTGCAGGGGGTCTTCTTGCAGCAGTTCTCGATGCCGCCGTAGAAGTCGCAGTAGAGAAACCCCTCCCCGAAATAGAGGGTCAGGAGCCGCACCAGAAGGTGATGCCCCGACCGCGGCCAGCTGACACCGATGACACGTTCCATCTCAGGCTTCTCCCTTGTGTGCATTGTCCGCTGCTTTGGCCCCTGTCAGCGCCGGGTTGGACCACATCTGTACGCCGTCGATGCGGATGACCGGCCGGCCGGCCTTGAGCGGGGCGATGGCCGGGCGTTCCATTTCCATGATCCAGCCGTGGTCGATGAAGTGATCGCACAGCCGCCCTTCGATGGCTCGGCTGTGGGTGCCGATCAGCACCCGGCGCACGTAGGTCTCGATCTTGTCCATGTTGCCGACGACGAAATCCGCCTCGGCGCCCTGGATGTCGATGTGCAGCAGGTCGATGACCTGATTGTTGGACAGTTCCGACAGGGTCTTGCAGTCGAGTACCTGCACGGTCCTGTCCTCTTCAGCCTGCCGCAGAGTCCTGTCGTCGGGATAGAAGATCGCCTCGCCGCCCCACTGGGCGGTGCCGGTCTCGGGATCGGGAAAGATCGCCTTGCCCGGTTTCGGTCCGGCAATGCCGTGGTGCAGGCTGAACTGGCTGTCGCCGAACCCGTTCAGCTCCAGCACCTCGCGCGCGTTCGCTAGATGGCCGCGGTCGCCCTCGATGCCGATCAGATCGACCGCCAGCCCCCGGGCGCGGGCTGCCGCCCCCATGTTGACCATCCAGCAGCCCCAGCCGCAGCCCAGTTCCACGATGCGGTAGGTGCCCGACGCGCGCACCACCGACAGAAGCGCCGCCGCCCATTCGGCGATGTCGGCATGCCAGTTGCCGGGATCGGGCAGCGGCTCCAGCTGTCCCGCGAGACCGTTCAGCGCCCGCGGCAGGATCTTGGGCGGCACGCGCACGTCAAGAAAGTTCTTCACGATACCGGGTTCCGGTTTGCGGTCCGGGACCGCGAAGCTTTCCATCACCCCCCAGGCGTCATATTCGCAGGTGTAATGATACAAGGCATGCCGCAGGGGAGGGCGCTCGTTCATGCCTAAAGATCCTTCAGGATCTCGCGCAGCCTGCTGCCATAGCGTCCGGCGATGGCCTTGCGTGAGAACTTTTCCCGGATATGGGCAAGGGCCGCATTCGCCTTGGCCTGCCGCATCTGTGGGTTGTCGAAGGCGGCGCGCAGCTGTGCGGCGGCATGATCGACCGAGGGTTCGGCCCATTGCGAATTCGGGCGCACGAAGATGTAGTCGCCCTGCCGCAGGTCCACGATCTCGTAATCGACCAGCCAGGTGGTGTCCTCGGTGCAGAAATCCATGTTGCCGGAATAGGCGGTGGCCAGCACCGGCACGCCGAGGGCCATGGCCTCGATCATGCCGAAGCCCCAGCCTTCGGACTTGTGCAGCGAGATGTAGCAGTCCGATCCCGCCTTGAGCCGCAGAAGATCGCGGTAGCTGAGCGTTTCGTTCATCACCACGATGCGCGGGTCCGAGGCGATGATCGCATCCACCCGGTCCCACAGCCGCATCTGGACGGGATCGAAAACGCTGTCGCGGTTCTGGGTCTTGACCACCAGGCGGGCCTGCGGCACGCTTTCGAAAGCCTTCTGGAAGGCGCGCAGCACCGAGACCGGGTTCTTGCGCTGCACGAAGGAAAAGCTGTCGAAGGCCACGAGGCAGACATAATGGCTGTCATCCAGGCGGAAGCGGCGCTCGACGAAGTCGCGGGCATCGGCCCGCGAGATGTCCGACATCTCTTCGAAGCACATGCCTACGTTGACCACCGGCTTGCCGTTCGCGTCGGGCTGGTAGATCTCGACGCCGTATTCGGTCGATACCCAGATCTCGTCGAGCAGGTCCATGCCGAGGTAGTGGCAATAGGCGGGCGTGTCGAGTTCCCAGAAGAAGTAGCCGATGTTGTAGGCCCCCGAGAAGACGTCGGGCTGGTAGGCATAGGCGAGCGGGGTGGATTCGGCGTTGAGGTGGATGAGGTTGATCTTCGCCGGTCCGTAGGCTTCGATCTGCGAGTCGGTGCTGAAGCCTTCGGGTGCGGGATTGTCGAGGTCGAAATCGACGCCGCGGATGCGCAGCCCGGTGGCCCGCAGGATATCCGCCGACTGCCGCGTGGCCTGACCCAGGCCGCTGGCCTTGGCCAAGGGCCCGATGATCTGCACATCGACCTCTTCGCCCTGGTCGGGACGGGGCAGGGCCGCGGCCTCGAACCGGTGGCCGGCGGGGGACCGGGTCAGGAACGAATAGCTGTCGAGATCGAAGAACTGCAGACGCAGCGCCGCGGCGTAGCGGTCATAGGACAGCGGCAGCGGGTCGGGCGGCGTGTCTGTATCCGCCGCTCGGGCCGCGCGCAGGGCGCCGACAAAGCGTTCCAGTTCGTTTATGCCGTCCTCTCCGGGATCGAGCAGCCGCCGGATCGCGGTGCGCGGCACGTAGCGCAGCAGGTCGGGGCGCCGCGCCGCGCGCACCAGCATCGCCAGCAGCAAAAGCTTGCGGCCTTCCGCGGTTCCGGGTTTCAGGAAATGCAGCTGCGGGCTGTCCTTGAAGAAGCGTTCGGTGAAATAGCTCAGCGGCCAGGCATCGAGACGCCGCGAGGGATGCACGCCGCGCAGCATGTCGGCCTGGCTGTCGGTGACCAGCACATCCTCGAAATACATATGCGTGGCATCTTGGTGGACCCACCAGAACAGCGCATCTAGATAGCTGTCGCGGTCGCTGAAGTTGAACCGCGACATCATGTCGGGCCGCCCGGCCAGGCGCCACCACATGATCCGAGTGAGGCTGTAGGTCTGCCCGGCCATGACGATCGTCTGGTTGAGATGGTCGATTGTTTCGCGCGCCAGCGGGATGCGCCGGCGTTCCTGGGCGCGGTAGGCGGTGAGGTACCAGTAGAGATAGCGTTCGGAGCTGTCGAGCTCCGGCTCGACGGCGTAATGCTCGTCCATCCGGTAGCGATAGCGGACATAGTCGAGATAGGCGGGCTGGCCGCTCAGCGGAATCTCGGGAATGACGCGGTCGGTGGTGAACATGCGCGCGTGCCGCTCCAGCGGCGCGGTGCGATGTGGGGCGTGCACCGGGCCGTCTTCGGGCAATTGCCTTAGCAGCGTCTCCAGCGTGTCGAGATCGTCGGCGAGCACATGGGCGCAGCGCGCCATCGTGTCCTGCGACAGCGCCGGATCGCTGCGGTCGATCGTCATGCGCACGGTGCCGATCACGTTCTCGGCGGCGCCGACGGTGCGGACCGTGAGGACCCCGTCGGTCTGTGCGATCCGCTCGAACAGGGAATCCGTCAGGACGAACTGAAAGCCGCAATCAGGATCGGCACCGGTGGCGGCGCGGACGTCCTCGCGGATGATGTTGGCGGTGCAGGTCTCGAGCAGGGTCTCGTCGGCAAAGAGTCCTACCGCCTGATTGCCCTTGCGGGTCTTGCGGTGCACGACCCAGCCGCGGATCGCGCTGTCGTCCGACAGCGTGTCGACATAGCCGCGGAAGGGTCCCTGGAGACGCTTGCGCCTCAGGGCGTCGCCCGCCCGCATCGCGAAGGTGCGCAGCCGCTGCAACTGCCGTTTCAGCTCGGACCCCCGGATCATGTCAAGGCGTCATAATCGGCGCGGGCCATCATCTGCGCGAGTTCGCGGATGTCGACTTTCGGCTCCCAACCCAGCGTTTCGCGGGCCTTCGTCGCGTCCCCGATCAGCAGATCGACCTCGGCGGGTCGATAGAATTTCGGGTTAACGCGCATCACCAGCTTGCCGGTCTTGCGGTCGGTTGCGTTTTCGCTTTCGCCGCTGCCCTGCCAGTCCAGATCCATCCCCAGGGCCTCTGCCGCATAGGTGAAGAAATCACGGATCGTCGTGGTCACGCCGGTGGCCAGCACGTAATCGTCCGCCGTGTCCTGCTGCAGCATCCGCCACATGCCCTCGACGTAATCGCCGGCAAAGCCCCAGTCGCGCTGTGCGTCCATGTTGCCCAGTTCGACCGGTGCGTCGCCGCCATGGGCCAGCGCGGCGAGGCCGAGGGTGATCTTGCGGGTGACGAATTCATTGCCGCGCAGAGGGCTTTCGTGATTGAACAGGATCCCCGAGGAGGCATGCATGCCGAAGCTCTCGCGGTAGTTCATGGTGATGTAATGGCCATAGACCTTGGCGACACCGTAGGGCGAGCGCGGATAGAGGCGGGTGGTCTCGGATTGTGGCACTTCCTGGACCAGCCCGAACATCTCGGAGGTCGAGGCCTGATAGAACCGGGTCTCGGGGCGAAGGGTCCGCAGCGTGTCGAGCAGGCGCACCGGCCCAATCGCATCCGCCTCGGCGGTATAGACCGGCATCGCCCAGGAGGAGCCGACGAAGCTCTGGGCGGCGAGGTTATAGAACTCGTCCATCTTCACATCGCGGATCACCCGGTAGATGGCGTTCTGCTCGACTAGGTCGAATTCATGCATGTGCACCTTGTCGGCAATGCCGAGGGCGGCCAGCCGCATCGTTTCGGAGTGCGAACTGCGCCGCACGCCGCCGTGGACCTCGTAGCCCTTTTCGAGAAGCAGCTGTGCCAGATAGGCACCATCCTGGCCTGTAATGCCCGTAATGAATGCTGTTTTCATTCTACAATATGCTCTCTTCTTGAGGGGTTTCTCTCAGTGCCGCGATGTCGTTTTCGGCAGGTGATAGCTGTGTGGCCTACCAAGCGCAACTCATTCTAGGGCAGGGGTTCGCGGGGCAAATCATCTGCCTGCAGCCCAGTGTGCGAAGATGTCCGTATCGATTTGGTTGTAGCCCCAGGCACTACGCAGTTGCTGGCGGAACCGGTTGGTTTTGAACGGCAATTTCAGCCCGTCGGGGTCCGTCACGGGCAGCCCTGTGGCCGCCAGCACGTCGCGCCAGAAATCTGCCGTAATCAGCGCATCGCCCACCGTGACAGTCGAGGCCCCAGGGGTGAAGCGGTCCGGCGAGAATCCGGGCAGCAGGTAATGGCCGGTCTTGCCGAACCAGCGCGCCTCGGCCACGCAGCTCGACGACAGCGCGGCGACGCCGCGCAGGTTGTGATGGCCGAGCAGCCGGTAGACGTTTTCGGTGGTCACGACGGCATGGGGCAGAACGCGCTGAAGCGTCTGGCCCACCCCTTCCTGGCGTTCCAGCGGATGTTCGCGGATCAGCACCGCGTCATAGTCCTGGGCGATCTTGTAGAGCCGGTCGAGATGATCGAGCACGGTGACGAAGCGTCCGCCGTCGATCACCACCTTGTCGAAACGCGTCTGCAGGATCACCAGAAGCGTGTTCGGGCGCGGCGGATTGGCAAAGGCCTTGGCCGCATGTGCCGAGACCGCGCCGGATTGCAGTTCGATCAGCCCCTCGGGCACCTGCCAGGCGCGGGCCGCGTCGTTCAGGGCCGGATCCGAGGCGCTGAAATCGAGCAGCAGATCGTCCATGAAGCGGATCGGCGAGAACGACAGGTCGAGGAAGGGAATGTCGTGCCGACGGCAGAAATGCGCCAGATAGGGCGGCAGTTCGAACCCGATCACCAGGGACCGCTCGAAATAGCGCAGGAACAGGTGTTCCACCGCCGCGGGCAGGGTTTCGGCGGAGAACACGGTGGGCCAGCTCTGGATCGTCGGCGCGCGCCCGAAGGCCTGGTAGATGGAAGCGACCGTGTTCTGGTCGAGCCGCGGCGTGTTGATCCATCGGTTGTCCCAATGCACGACCGTGCCGGTCAACCCGCAGGCGCGCCGGATCGAAACGTCCAGGGTCTGCGCCAGCCAGCGGATATTCTCATGCTGGGTCGGTTTCAGCCCGCCCACGGAAGGCCGCAGGAAATCCCCGGTAAAGACGATGCGGTCGATGGGTGTGGTCATCGCAGGTATCTCTCACGTTTGGTCGAAATGGCCGCCCGGGTGACGGCGCCGAACAGGGACAGCCATTGCTCGGCGTTTTCGGCGGAAAGATTGTCGAGTATCTGTCGGGCCAGCGCCGCCCGGCGTTCGGGCGCATCAAGCAATTCCCCGACGCGATAGGCAAAGGTTTCCTTGTCGTTGACCACCAAGTCATCGGGTAGCAGGTGGCGCAGCCCGCGCGCGCCTTCGTCGCATGTCACGACCGGCACCCCGAAGGCCATGGCCTCCAGCGTCTTGGTCTTGACCCCGCCCCCGGCGAAGGTGGGGTTCAGCGCCAGATCGGCTTGTGCGTAGAGCGGCACCAGGTCGCCGACGTCCTGCAGGTGCTGCAGCGTCACATGCGGCAGGTCCACGTCCTGGGGCATGGTGACGTTGCCGATCACCGTCAGCGTGCACTGTCCCGGCACCAGAGGCATGATCTGGCGCAGCAGATAGTCCAGTGTCATGTCATTGACCGGGCTTTGCGCGGCGATGAACAGCAGGTTCCGGCTGCCGGTCTGACCGTAGACATGGCGCATCGGGGCCAGATCGCGCGACCGCACCCGGAACGGCGCGGTGATCACGGGAATATCGGTCATCCCGGCGAATTCGGCCCGGTCTTCTACCGACATGGCCAGGGCGATGTCATAGTCCTTGAACATGGCGCCCTCATGGGCGGCATCCAGGAAAAAGGTCGGCACGATGCCATGGCGCATCAGTGACGTCGCGCGCTGGGACTGGCAGTCGTGGGTGTCGATGATGCGCACCACGTGGCGCGGCAGATGCTCGACCATCCAGTCGCGGTTGAAATAGGGCGTCAGCACCGCGTCGAAGCCTTCGTCGCTCACTAGGCAGGCGATGGCCCTCACCGGCATTTCACGATCGGGAAGCAGGCCCGAGATGGGAGGGCCGCCGACACGCTGGACGAGATCCTTGAGATCGCCGCGGTCCAGCAGCCGGTAGGGGGCGGTCTGACGAAAATGTTCATCCTTCTTGTGCAGCGTCACCGTCGAGATCACCGTCAGGTCGCAGATGCCGGCCAGCGCGCGGCACAGGCTGTCGTGGCGCACCCCGGTTCCGAGGTTGCTGGCCCAGAAGGGAAAGTCGCACAGTGCCGCGATCTTCATGGGGCATCGCTTTGCGGATGGCAGGTGAAGCGCCTGATGTTGCAGCCCAGCAGGCGGGTATCGGTCGCATTGGGCTGGCGGAAGTCCTCCATCTCGAACACGATCGCGACATAGTTGGACTGTGCCAGCGCGTCCGCGGCCAGGTTCAACCGGGCTGTGAAGCGGGTCGGCTCCTCGGGATCCGGCGCGATCTCGGCCCCTGTGTCGCCGACGCGGATTGACAGGCCGTCGAACTGGTCCGGATGCAGCACGTGCCCCGCGATCTCGATGCTCTGGTCGATCTCCCCCAGATGCGGCAGGCAGGCCAGCGCCCCGTCCTCGGCGGGTCGCATCCAGCGGTGGAAATGGTCCTGGCTGCTTTCTATCGGATACCAGCCATGAGCCAGGATCGTCGGTTCGAAACTGAAGCTGCGCGCCTGCGGGGCCAGCTGTGCCACCCGTTCGCCGTAAGCCGAGATGACCATCGGGTCGTTGTATATTTCGGCCGGGTCGTGGGCCGAGCGATTCTCGAGTTCGACACGCATCAGATAAAGGCTCGCCTCCAGACGCGCGATGCGCTTGTTGACCAGGTCATAGAGCGCCTCGTTGGAAATCGGGGCGTTGGCCGCACCGGCCGCCTCGAAGATACGTGCGATGTAGGCAGGGATGTTGACCTGCGGTTCGAGATCGGGGGCGCTGCTGACATGGTGGCGCATCCGGTCGAGCTGCATCACCTGCGCGACGCGGTCGGCGATGCGGGCGATGTCGTCCACTCCGAGCGGGGTCGCATCCCGGAGTTCGTGTTGATCTTGGGGTGTGTCTTGCATTTGGGAAACCTCTGGCGTTCAGGCAGGTCGCGGCAGCACCGGGCCTTGCGGTTTTATCAAATTGTCGCGCCTTATTAGAAAATCCTGAGCCGGAATAGAACCGCAATAACGCACGAATTCCCGTTTGAGACCCTTCGGCGAAAGCGCGCCCCCGGGGTCGGCGGAGCCGGTCAGCCGGGCAGGACAAGCAAAGGATGGAACCTGTGCATCGGCGTGCTGTCCAGCAATCCTTCGCCGGCGCTTTCCACTGTGTGTATCGGCAGGTCCAGGGCCTCTGAAACGATGGCCCTGACCACTTCGGCGATCTTTTCCGCCTCGCCGCGTTCAAGGGCGCGCCGGTTTTCGGGCGGCGTGTCGATTGCCGCAGCAGCCCGTCGCCCCTGTGCACGCCGCCAAGGTCCATCGAGCGGACCGTCAGGCCCTGTGCCGTCGCCCGGCTTCGGGCAGCAGATAGCCCCGTGCCTTCAGGAGATCGAGGTTCTCAAAGAGGGCTGATTGCAGCGAGGTCGAGCCGGTCTTGTGCAGCCCGATGTGCAGATAGAGAGTCTTCATGGCGCGCCCTTAGGACGCCTGCCCGAAGACCTGCCGGGCCCTGTTCTGCAGGGTGCCGGTCTTGTCGAGCCGCGCGCAGATTGCCTCCGGCACGACCGGCACCGTCGCCTCGGAGACGACGCGGTCGGGTTCCTCGATCGGTTCTGGCGCAAGGCCGAGCACCGCACAGGTCGCCTGGTAATCTTCTATGATCGGCTCGAAGAAGGAAAACGGCACGTCAAGATTGCGCACGAATGTGGCCTGCAGGGCCATGCAGCGCCCGGCCTCGGCGGGGGAGACATCCAAGCTTAGCTCGCTGCGGTCGTTGGACACCAGCAACAACGCCCGCGGCGGCAGCGCATAGACCGTATCGCCCTGGACAAATTCCTGCCCCTGTCTGCCGCCATAGCGGAAATAGGGAAGCCATCCCCCGGGGTTGGAGACCTTCTCGCTTCTGAAGGGCGTGAGGGTCTCCCCCAGGAAGCGGCCGATCGCCTCTGCCGTGCCGGGCTGAAAGAGTGATGTCATGTGCAGGCCCATCACCTGTCCGGGAAAGGCCTTGCACAGGGCTGCCACATGGCGGCTGCGGTTCTTGAAGTAGCGTTTCAGAACGCTGGGTTCGAACAGTGAGAAGCTGCGCAGACTGGGCTTGCGCGCGATCGGGCAGATCGTGGATTTCAGATCGTGAAGATAATGCGACCACATGGTCCGGACCGGATCGCGCAGCGTAATGATGAATTTGACATCGCGGTCTGCCAGAATCCGCTTGATGTTGTCGGCAACGGACGTGGGCGCCTGCAGGTAGGCCGGGGAGGCATCCAGAAAGATGCGGTCCGGCCGATGCTCCGGGAACAGCTCGTAATAGCCCTTGAGCGAAATCCGGTCGGCGTTTTTCGACAGGTAGGTCAGTTCCTTGATTTTCGGAACGTTGAAAACCCCCGTGTCCCGGGCCAGCTGGTCGAACAGAAAGGTGGTCCCTGCCTTTGCCATGCCCGGAATGATCAGATGTTTCGTGGTCATGTCTGCTTTCTTTGCTCGGCGTACCCCGGTTCGAGGGTGTAGCGATTTATGGTCATGCGGCTTTCGGATCACCGGCGCATCCACGAAGTGGCACATATGGTCTAGTCATTGCGGGTCTGTTTCGCCAGTGGAAACGAAAGCCGAGCCGCGCGCCGATTTCGGACAAGGCATTCCACAGCGCCCTTCAAGATGTTGCGTCGGCTTTTCAAAGCTGGACAGGATATGGATTTTCGCCACAGATTTCTGAAAACTTCGAATGACGCCATTCAAAACTGGGCCTATAGTCGCCACTGCATGTGAACATGCCGAATTGCCACAAATGTCATTTTCAACAGCGATACCATTTTTGTGCCCGGATGGAGAGATAAGAAATGAAGAAGTCAGATAACATGGCAGGTGTTTCCGAGCTTCGCGAGGCGCGCAGGGAGAACCGCAAGCTGCTCTGGGCGGCCGGCTTCTTCAGTATCTTCGTCAATCTGCTGATGCTCACGGGACCGCTGTTCATGTTGCAGACCTATGACCGGGTTCTCGGGGCCAGGTCCGAGGAAACGCTGGTCGCGCTGTTCATCCTGGTGGCCATCCTGTTCCTGATCATGGGCATCATCGACTGGGCGCGGGGGTGGCTTCTGACCCGCATCGGCGCGCGTTTTCAAGCCCGGCTGGACCGGCGCGTCTTCGATGCGGTGCTGAAGAAATCCGCCGTCGACCGCGACGAGGGCAAGATCGACATGCATGGCACCAGCGGTCAGCAGCTCAAGGATCTGGAAGCCGTGCAGCGGTTCTACGCCTCGCCGGTTTTCGCGGCGCTGTTCGATGTGCCCTGGACCCCGGTGTTCCTGATCGGCATCTCGATCTTTCACCCCTGGCTCGGCGCGCTGGCCGTGGCCGGCGGCACCGTCCTCATTCTGCTGACCGTTTTCAACCAGCTCTCCACGCGCACCGCGGCGGTGAAGTCGGCGGCGGCCAGCCACCAGTCGGACCGCTATTCCGACCACCTCAAGTCGGATGCCGAGACGATCCGCAGCCTTGGGATGCAGGCCAACGCTTTTGCGAAATGGCACGAAATGCGCGCGCGCTCCCTGGAGCAGGGGGTCCGTACGCAGGATCTGGGCGGCACCTTTTCGACCGCGACCAAAACCTTCCGGCTGTTTTTGCAGTCCATGATGCTGGCGCTCGGCGCCTATCTGGTGCTGCTGGGCCAGGTTACCCCGGGCGTGATGATTGCCGGCTCGATCCTGCTGGGGCGGGCCCTGGCACCGGTGGAGCAGGTGGTCAACCAGTGGGCCATGATCCAGCGCGCGCGCCGGGGCTGGGACAACCTGGCCGAACTGCTGTCGGAGGTGCCCGAGGATGACGTCCAGATCGAACTGCCGCGCCCGTCCGCCCGGATCGACGTGCAGCAGCTGACGGTGATCCCGCCCGGCGGGCGGCAGGCGACGCTGCGCCTGGTGAGCTTTTCGGTCGTCCCGGGCGAGGCGGTCGGGGTGATCGGCTCTTCGGGGTCGGGTAAATCGACGCTGGCACGTGCACTGACCGGGGTCTGGCAGCCGGCAGGGGGCAAGATCCGGCTCGATGGGGCGGCGCTCAACCAATACCATCCCGAAAGCCTGGCGCGTTATATCGGTTATCTTCCGCAGAAGGTTTCGCTGTTCGACGGCACCATCGCCGAGAACATCGCCCGTCTGGCCAAGGTGTCCGACAGCGACAAGGTCGTGGCGGCCGCCCGGCAGGCGGCTGCCCACGAGATGATCCTGAAATTGCCCCAGGGGTATGATACGCCGGTACAAAGCGTCGGAACGCAGCTTTCGGGCGGTCAGATCCAGCGCATCGGTCTGGCCCGCGCGCTCTATGACGAGCCGGTGCTTCTGGTGCTGGACGAACCCAACTCCAATCTCGACAACGAGGGGTCGAATGCACTCAATTCGGCCATCAAACAGGTCAAGGCGCGCAAGGGGGCGGTGTTGATCATGGCGCACCGCCCGGCCGCCATCAAGGAATGCGAGAAGCTTCTGGTGCTCGAAGAGGGCGCCCGCAAGGCCTGGGGCACCCGTGAACAGGTGCTGGCCGAGACGGTTGCTAATTACAAAGAGGTCAGGAAGGCCGCTTCAACAGGTATGGTATGAGCGACGTTCAGAAAACCTCCGCCAGGTTCAAGGCTTTCACACCGCTGCTTGTCGGCTTCACAACGATATTTCTACTGGTGGGCGTGCTTGGCGCCTGGGCGATGCGTACGGAAATTGCCGGCGCCGTGGTCGCCTCGGGCCGGATCATCGTCGAAAAGAACCGACAGGTCGTCCAGCACCCCGATGGCGGGGTGGTGGCGGAGGTCCTGGTCCGCGAGGGCGATGTCGTGAAGGAAAATCAGGTGCTGATCCGGATCGACCCGTCGCTGCAGGAGTCCGAGCTGGCCATCATCGAATCGCAGCTGGTCGAGATCGGCGCGCGGCGCGGCAGGCTGGAAGCCGAACAGACCGATGCGGACGAAATCGTCTTTGACCCCGAGCTGCTCGAGAAAGCCGAGACCGATCCGAAGGTGAAACGGGTGGTGGACAGCCAGCGCCGGCTTTTCGAAGCCCGCAAAGCAACGCTGGAAGAGGCGGTCAACCAGCTGAACAACCAGCGCGTCCAGCTGGAAAACCAAGTCACGGGGATCGATGCGCAGATGGCGGCGCTGGCGCGCCAGGAAGACCTGGTCGGCGAAGAGACCGGAAACCAGGAAATGCTGCTGGAACGCGGACTGGCGCAGTCCTCCCGCGTGCTCAACCTGCAACGTGAAGGTGCGCGTCTTGCCGGGCAGGTCGGCGAACTTACGGCCCGCCGGGCCCAGGCGCTGGAAAGCAGTGCAGAACTCAAGATCGAGGAGCTGCAGCTTTATGCACAGCGCCGCGAGGATGCGATCAGCCGACTGAGCGATCTCGAGATCAACGAACGCCAGCTGTCCGAACAGCGCCGATCCCTGATCCAGCGCCTCGACCGCATGGAAATCCGCGCCCCAGTGGCGGGTATCGTCTATGACCTGCGTGTCTTCGGCCGCCGCTCGGTGATCCGGCCCGCGGAACCGGTGCTGTACCTGGTGCCCCAGGACCGGCCCCTGATCATCGAGGCGCGGGTCAACCCGATCAATATCGACGAGGTCTATCTTGGACAGGAGGTGCTGCTGCAGTTCGCCTCCTTCGACATGCGTGACGCGCCCGACCTGTACGGATCGGTCGTCCAGCTGTCGCCGGATGCGTTTACGGATGAGCAAACCGGGACCACCTTCTACCGGGTCGAGATCAACCTTCCGGAAGAGGAAGCCGCCAAGCTGTCGGGGGAACAGGTCCTTGTACCGGGCATGCCGGTCAGCGCGTTCATCCGCACCCAGGACAGGACGCCGGCGGCCTATCTGCTGTCGCCTATCACACGCTACTTCGACAAGGCCTTCCGCGACGGTTGACACAGGTCCGCGATGTCCCCGGGCGGCCGCACCGCCGTGCCTCGGAATGAGGCGCAACGCGATGCCGATGAGCAATCTTTCGCAAAAAACCGCGTAGCTGAAAAAATGATTGCGTTAACTCAACTTTAACGATTGTTTTGGAAGGTAGGAAAGTATGGAGCGGTTGGTCACATTATGGCCGCTATCCTAGGCACATACTGGTCTACTGGCTTCTAAAGCCATGTTTGGAATAGCTTATGTTACGTCACCCCCGGTCGGCGCATAAGCCCAAATGGCTTTGGAAGAGCAGGGACAGGCGTTCTGCGCTTTGTTGCCTGTTGGGAAACAAAATGTTTCTCGGCAGTTAATTGCCGGACCACCCCCATTTGGGGGTATCTTGATTTTCCGAAAAGTGTCTTCTTTATGGCATCGGTGTGGTGAAGATTTGTCGCCATCCGAGATCGCATGCCATTCTGGTATGATGGTCAGTATTTTTACATAACCTTTTCGGGGGAAACGAAATGGCTCACAGAATAGACAAAGATACCGCGTTTGATTCCGTGCTGACTGCACCTTGGGGTGGCGGTACCGGCGGAACGGACAACGGCGATCTGGAAGATGAAGGCAATGTTGACAAGGGCAATGCCTTTGGTGGCGACGACCATCTGAAAGGCAATGACAACGACAACGCCCTGCTCGGCGGTGCCGGCAAGGACTTCCTGCGTGGTGACGACGGCGACGACAGCCTCTATGGCGAAGCCGGCGACGACATTCTGCTGGGCGGTGGCAACACGCTCGACGGCGACGAAGACGTGAATGGCGACGATTACCTCGAAGGTGGCCTCGGCGATGACGTTCTGGTTGGCCAGGGTGGCAACGACGACATGTTCGGCGACGAAGGTAGCGATCTGTTGATCGGTAACCGCGGCAACGATTACATGGAAGGCAATGACGGCAACGACGCCATGTTCGGTGGTCACCATAATGATTCGATGTACGGCGGTGCCGGCGACGATTGCATGGCTGGCCAGGGCGGCGCAGACCTCATGTTCGGTGGCGAAGGCCATGACCTGATGTCCGGCGGCACCGGCAGCGACAGCCTCTACGGTGGCGACGGCAACGACTCCATGTCTGGTAACGAAGGCCGCGACTACATGAATGGTGGCGCTGGCGACGACCGTATGTTCGGCCAAGAAGGTGCGGACGTGATGAACGGCTTCACCGGTGACGATTCCATCTCCGGTGGTCACGGCGACGACGTGATCCGTGGCGAGATTGGTGACGACGTGCTGCACGGTAACGGTGGCCAGGACAACATCTATGGTGGGGCCGACAACGACCACATCAGCGGTGGCAACGGCGGTGACCGTCTCGAAGGCGGCGACAACGCCGACTGCATCCAGGGTGGCCGTGGCCACGACCTCATCTGGGGTGACAACTCCGACGGTGACATCGCCCAGGGCGAAGCCTCCGACACCATCTCCGGTGGCGTTGGCCGTGACACCATCTACGGTGGTGAAGACGACGATGACATCAACGGCGACGACGCCAACGACTGGATCAGCGGTGGCACCGGCGATGACACCATCGACGGCGGCAACGACGACGACGTCATCAATGGCGATCAGGGCGATGACCACATCAAGGGTGGCAATGGCGCTGACGACATCGACGGCGGCTCCGGCAATGATGTCATCGAAGGCGGCACCGGCGAAGACACCATCGACGGCAACTCCGGCGACGACTGCATCGACGCTGGCGGTTCCAACGATGTGGTCAACGGCGGCACCGGCGAAGACAGCATCTACGGCGCGAACGGCAACGACACGCTGAATGGCGGTCAGGACGACGACCTTGTCGTGGGTGGCCGTGGCGACGACGTCATCTACGGCGATGCCGGTAACGAAGGTGGCGGTGCAGACATGCTGATCGGCGACGGTTGGGATGTCGACGGTACCGTTCCGGCTTCGATGCCTGGCGATGACCAGCTCTTCGGCGGCAAGGACGGTGACTGCCTGTTCGACGATGGTGGCAACGACACCATGACCGGCGGCGCGGATGGCGACGAGTTCGTCTTCGGCTTCACCATCAACCAGAACGGCAACTCGATCTATGTTGGACCGGGCGGCGACAACGTCATCACCGACTTCGACGATGACCAGTTCGACCTGATCGTCATGAGCACCAGCATCGACGCGGCCGACCTGTCGGCAACGATCGTCAACAACGACGAAGACGTGCTGATCTCGCACTCGGATGGCTGGACCATCCTGGTCGAAGGTCTGGTCGAAGAGATGGAAGGCATCGACCCCGATGACGTCTTCTTCGACGACGCCGCGCTGATGCAGTTCCTGCTGGAAGGTCAGCCGGATGTGGTTGGTGCGAACGACAAGGGCATCATCGAATTCCGCGACAAGGAAGTCACCTTCTTCGATTGTGACGCCGATCAGGCGGAATACTGCGATGTTCCCGGAGTTGGCGGCGTTCGCCCCGAAGCCAAAGAGCTGTCGAAAGAGAAAGTGGGCAACACCACGACGAATGCGACCGAATACCAGGTTGCAAACGCCTATCTCGATCAGGACGACAACGTCTACATCTCGGGCGACGAACTGATCCTGGATATCCTGGCGTAAGTAGACTCCGGCACGCCGCTGCCTCAGCGCAGCGGCGTTTGCGGAAGTGCGGACCGGGCCTTGCGTTGTTTTACCAGGGTTCGTCCCCCGGCACCGCCCCTTCTCGTAAGGGGCGGTGTTTTTGTTTCTGCGACCGGGTCAGAAGGACAGGTCGTCGAGCATTTCGGACAGAAGGGTGTTTTCGACGGTCAGGCTGTCACCGCCCGTCAGCGACAGGACGACGTCGCCGTCCACCATGTCGGCGCGGTTCGCGATCTCGGTCGCGCTGCCAAAGCCGTAGGCCGTGAGATCGATGATATCGCGGCCGTCCTCGAAGTCGCGGATCGTATCGTTGCCGCCGCCGGGGACAAAGACGAAACGGTCCTTTCCCCAGTTCCCGATCAGCAGGTCGTCGCCCTGACCGCCATTGATCGTGTCCGCGGCCCCGCCGCCCCTGATCGTGTCGTTTCCGGCGCCGCCATGCAGCGTGTCGGCCCCGCCGTCGCCAAAGATCCGGTCGTCGCCACTGCCGGCATTGACCGTGTCGCGTCCCGAGCCGCCGCGCAGTTCATTGTCGCCCCGCGCATCGATCAGCAGGTCATTTCCATTGCCCGCCGACAAGGTGTCGGCCCCCTCTTCGCCGTACATCGTGTCGCCATGATTGCCTCCGTTCAGGGAATCGTTGCCGTCACCGCCGCGAAGGATGTCCGCCCCGGAGGAACCGATCATCGTGTCGTGGCCGTTGCCGCCGGACAGGTCGTCGTCGCCGGGTTCGCCCCAGATCATGTCGTTGCCGCCACTGCCCGATACCGTGTCATCGCCCAGCCCGCCTCGCAGCACGTCCGCGCCGCCTTGGCCATTCATGAGGTCATTGCCGTAGTTGCCGCGCATCTCGTCGTTGCCGCCCTGACCGGTCAGCGTGTCATCACCCCCGCCACCGTGGATCGTGTCCGCCCCTGCCGTACCGTCCAGACGGTTGTCGGCGCTGTCCCCGCGTCGCAGGATGGGGCCTTGGGGTTCGGGATCCGGTTCGGGTGTCACTGGGGGCACCGGAGTGCCGCCGCCAGTATCCAAAAGTGCCGATCCGGACGTGGAGGCGAAAGTCTGGGTAATCATCACCACGTCGTAGCCCTTGTAGTCGCCTTGCTCGATCCCCAGTCCAATATAATCGTAATTGGGGTTCAGCAGGTTGGCGCGGTGGCCCGAACTGTTCATCAGGCTCTGGTGGATGTCCTCCACATCGTCCTGGATGCCGGGACTCCCGCGCTCGCTCTGGAGGCCCACGTTCTCACCCGACCGGGTGGCCCCCGAAAAGTCGAAACCCGCATCGATCATCCGATCACGCGGGCTGGAGCCGCCCTGACCGGTATGCGAGAAGATATCCGCCGCCAGCATCCACTTGCTGTGATCCTCCGCGGCATCGTTCAAGCGCTGCTCGAGCCGCAGCGGCACGACACCGATCCGGGCGCGCTCTTCGTTGATGAGTGTAAGCATGTAGTATTCGGACGCACTTGCGTTTGCCATGCCGATTGCCCTGTTTGTTCCTGCCTGCAGAGGATTAATCATAAAATATGAATGGGGTATAATCCGGGCATGTAGGGCGGGTGGAATTTAGCCGAAAACGGGATGGGGTCGGCGCGGATCTGCCGATTGGGCGCGGTTGGGGCATGCCAGGCGGCCTTTGGCGCCGCGCGCCGGGATTCAATGCGCCCGGCCTCCGCAACATCTCTCCGATCAGGGCGGGGTTTCGTTGCCACCCTCGCTCGGGGCGATCGCCATGCGGATCAGCTCACCCTGATAATGCGAGACGAACTCGCTCTGGCGACGGGTGCTGGTCTTTGCCAAGATACGTTTCATGTAGCTGCGGACCGTCGACACTGCCAAATCGGTTGCTTTGGCGGTTTCATCGAGGGATTTTCCGCGCAGGACGTGGTGTGCCACGCGCCGTTCTGAGGCAGTCAGTCCGGAAAGCTTCAACAGATGGTCCCGTACCATCGGGTTTTCCTCGCCGCGCCCCAGGATGACCAGGGCCCGGGGCTCGGAAAATTCGGTGAGGCGGGAAATCCAGACCATCCGGTTAGGCCCGCTTTCGGTGCGCAGCGAAACGATCGACGGTTTCGCCTCGGGTCCCGTGGCCAGGTCGAGCGCCTTCTGAAAAGCGTCCTGGACCTTGTGGGTGCGGGCCACGAGACGTTCCTTGTCGATCTCGAAATCGCCGTTTCTGGCCAGCCATTCATTGCTGATATTGGCGCTGCACTCGATCGTGCCGGTGCTGTCGACCACCGCGAAATGAACGGCCAGGACACGCAGCGCCGTATCGATCAGGCGGTTGGTGCGGGGGCTTTTCTGGCCGATGATGTTCCTGAGCTGCGCGGCCGCAAAGGAAAGAGCGACGGACAGGAACGTGTCGGGAGGGCTCTTGTCGCCGGATGTTTTCCACCCCTGGACGGCAACCAGAGGATAGAGGTGACCGGTGGGCTTGCCGACGATGATCTGGAACGGGGCGGTCGCGAACTCATGCTGCGCGGCGACCCCTACGGCCTCTTCCGGATCCGGCGCGGCATCCGAAGCCGCGGGACGCCGGGTCTGGCCGCGCAGGTCAATCTTCTGCATCACCCGGGTTAGCCGGCTCAGAATCTCGTTTTGGTCCCCCCGTTCCGCAGGGTTCCTGTACCCGGACCAATGGTCCAAGAAGAACCCGCCATGCGTGTCGTAGACACCCATGTAGATCATGTCGACATTCGCCGAAAGGGCCAGTTGGTCGGCGAACTCACAGTATCTGCCGGATGCGTGAGTCATCTGTCCGACACCCCGAACGCACCCCGCAATGACAAGCGTGTCACGCGCCGCGCATGCGGACCTGCAGGCCGGATCTGAACCATGTCGGGCGCCGCTTCTCCGCGCGCTGAAAATTGCTTGATCAGTTTCAATTGTACCATCACAGAAAAACCGATTCTTAATAAATTGTTAATTTCATAACAGTAAAGTAGGGGGGAAACCGTGCAAGCTTTATGGCAACATGAAGGCGGTTCTTCCATTTTACCGACAAAGTTACTTCCCAAGTATAATAAATATTACTGCCAGCCATTTATTCTATCGAAAACAGAAACAATTGCCGTGGTGAATTGTCCGTCGTAATGATCAGCCCATCTAAGTGGTCCGCGTTGAGTGTCCGTGCAGGGTCGGCCTCTGGTTCAGCGGAACGATGGTTTCCGGGGCCAGCGGACTGTCGCCCCAATGTGAACTCACGCTGAAGCGCAACTTCTGATATGTCTTTTTATTCCAATCTGTTCTGGATTTCCAACAGCTTGGTTTCGAAGATTTCCGCCGGGGTGTGATACCCGAGGCAGGGGTAGATTCCGGTAGGGGGCAGGATCGTATCACAAGGCTCTGAGGCCCCCTCCTTCCCTTCAATTTGAGCCCTGTGGCTGTCTTCATGGTGGCGATGAGCGTGGTGCGCCCGTTTGGTGGCTGTGAAGGTGGCAAGATATAGGGGTGATTACTGCCGCCGTCACCGATACTCGCCGGTTAGCAGGATGTGGGTCCGCCCGAGCGGGGAGATATGCGCCAGCAGAGCCGGGTCGCAATTCAGGCCGGCCCGCTGCCGCGCCGCCACGGCCTGACCGAGGTGCTTGGTGTTCCAGTAGATGATGATGGCGGCGAGCAGGTTGAGGCCGGCCATGCGGTAGTGCTGCCCCTCGGCGGTGCGATCGCGGATTTCACCCTGACGCCCGATACGCAGGGCGTTTTTCAGGGCGTGATGGGCCTCGCTTTTGTTCAGTCCGATCTAGGCCCGGCGCTGCATGTCGGCGCCGAGGAGCCACTCGATGATGAAGAGGGTGCGCTCGACGCGGCCGATTTCGCGGAGCGCCACGGCCAATTCATGTTGGCGCGGATAGGCCGCGAACTTCTTGAGCAGCTGACTGGGCGGCATCGCACCCGTCACCATGGTGGCGGCGGACCACAATACGCCAGGCCAGTTCTGGACTATGAGCCCCCCTCGCGGATCATGCCTCCAATCTGACCGCGCAATTCGCCCGGCGCTGAGGCGGGATCGAACAGGTAGAGCCGTTTGGATGGCAGGTCGCGGATACGTGGGATGAACCAGAACCTGAGCAGTGAGGGCACGGCAAACACGTGATCGGTAAACCCGCCAGTATCGGCATATTGCTCGCGGATTTTCCGCCCGGCCTCGTTCATCAGCAACCCGTCCAGAATGTAGGGCGCTTCGCTTACGATGGCCGGAATGTTCTGGGTCGCGAACGGGCCTAACTGGTCGGAGACATGGGTGTAGGCCTTGAGGCCCGGCTCGGAGCCATATTTTGCGTTGATGAGGTTCATGGCTTCGCCCTGCCGGGCGGTGGGGAAGAATTGGCCGTCGCTGGACGCGGTGAGGCCGCCACCCCAAAACTTGGCCATGGGCAGCCGGGATTGCGCCTGCACGCGCCGCCCTGGCCAGCCGCGCCAGCCCGTCGGTCATGCGTGCCTTGCGGTCAACGAGCCAAGCCTTCGGATCGAGCGGCACCGCCAGTCTTGGCGCATCCTTCACCGCCTCTGCGGGAACCAGAGCTTGTTTCAGATTCCCATAGCGCCGGGAGTGAGGGACCCAGATATCGCCGGAGCGGAACGCATCT